>NZ_BBCC01000066.1 GCF_001311845.1 Desulfosarcina cetonica JCM 12296
GCGCGGCGGGCCCTGGACACGGCCAGGGCGATCTGCCGCGCGCTGGACATGCCGCCCTCCGAGATCCAGGCCGAGCCAGGGCTCTACCTGGCCACTCCCGAACGCATCCTCTCCATTGTCCATGGCCTGGACGACCGCTGGCAACAGGTGATGCTCTTCGGCCACAACCCCGGTTTCACGGCCTTCGCCAATCTGTTTTACCCCCATCCGATCGCCAACCTGCCCACGGCGGGCGTTGTCGAACTGGTTTTCGACATCCGCCACTGGCAGAAGATCGACCGGCAGCGGCTGGTGGACAGCCGCTTCGATTTTCCCAAGAACAAGCCTTGATGGATTCGTAGGACCACCTCAGACACCTGAAAATAAAGCGCGCTTAGCCGATCGCGGTGGCCGTAATGTCATTAACTTATTGACATTCTAACATATCCTAATTAAAGAAGCCCTGGGTTGATCCCATAAGCATCAATGTGCTTTAAAATTTTCAGCATTAAACAAGGCATCTTCTGACGCTGTGTCCGCATATGTCACGGGATGTTGATATGCTTGACCACAGGAAAAATGAAAAAACCGACCCCCACCAAAGGAAACAATACCGTTGGCGGTCATGATACCCAAGGTGTTGCTGCGCGTGCTGGCGACAGTGGGAAGTGAATTTCATGGCTCAACTTGAACATATTGAAGCGATTGAGAAGCGACTCTGGACGGCGGCAGATACTCTACGGGCCAACTCTACCTATGCGAGTAACGAATATTTCTTGCCGGTCATGGGTCTGGTTTTTCTGCGGCATGCCTACAGCCGATATTTAATGGTCAAATCCGAAATCGAAGCCAATCTACCCAAGCGGGGAGGAAAGACGCGGGCACTGACCAAGGAGGATTTCTCCCGGAAGAGCGCCATCTTCCTACGGCCGGAAGCGCAATTCGATCACCTCGTGGCGCTGCCGGACAAGGAAGACCGTGCCCAAGCGATCATTGAGGCCATGGAATCCATCGAGGTAGATTATGAAAGTCTGCGCGGTGTATTACCCAAGGGTGAGTACCAGGAACTAGACAACGATGTCATCGGTCAGCTGCTGCGCACACTGAATCCCGATGAATTGAAAAAAGTCTCCGGTGACGTGTTCGGCCGGATCTACGAATATTTCCTGACCCAGTTTGCCGACCAGAAAGCCCATGATGGCGGTGAGTTCTTCACCCCGATTTCCCTGGTTTCGCTGATTGCCCATGTGCTTGACCCCGAACGCGGTACCGTGCTCGATCCGGCTTGTGGCTCGGGGGGCATGTTTGTGCAAAGCGCCCGGACCGTGGAGGAGCAGGGCCAGAACCCAACGGAGCGACTCACCTTCCGTGGCTTGGAAAAAAACGCCACCACCATCCGCCTGGCCAAAATGAATCTGGCTGTCCATGGGCTGGAAGGCGATATCCAGAAGGCCATCACCTATTATGAAGATCCCCACGAGCTGGTGGGCAAGGCCGATTATGTGATGGCCAATCCGCCCTTCAACGTGGATGAGATCGATGCCGACAAGGTCAAGACCGATCCGCGCATGCCTTTCGGCTTGCCCGGCGTCAGCAAAGGCGCCGGACCAAAGGGAAAACAGGCAAATGGCCGAAAGGGCAAGGTCTCCAACGGCAACTATGTTTGGATCAGCTATTTTTACAGTTACCTCAATGAAACCGGCCGGGCGGGTTTTGTCATGTCCTCCCAGGCGTCCAGCGCTGGCAGGGATGAGGCTGTTGTCCGCCAGAAGCTGATCGAAACCGGTGACGTGGAGATCATGATCGCCATCCGGTCCAATTTTTTCTACACGCGGACCGTGCCCTGTGAGTTGTGGTTTTTCAACCGGGCCAAGTCCGAAGCCTATCGGGACAAGATCCTGATGATCGATACCCGCAACGTCTACCGCAAGGTGACGCGCAAAATTTATGATTTTTCACCCGAGCAGGAAAGGAACATCCTGGCCATCGTGGCTCTTTATCGCGGCCAGACAGAACGATATCTTAACCAGGTGCATGCTTATTGCGAGCGGATGCTGGACGAAGGGGCCGGTTGTTTTGAATCCCAGGATGATAATGGCGAGGAAATCAACCTATTGCCCGATTTTATGGGTTGCCTGGAATCACTTAAAAGGACCATTCAGCCCTTCATCAAGACACTCGCAAAGGATGATGCCCACGCCGAAGCATGGACGGAATTTACTTCTGAAATAGCTGAGTGCAACAAGGATATTGAAGCGTTTAAAAAAGAACTGGCCGAACAGCGGGCCACCTGGAAGAAAAAAACAAAGACCACCAACGGTGCGCTTAAAAAAGCCGTGGACCGGATGGCAACCCTGGCGGAATCCAGCCGCAGCCTGGTCAAGCAGACAGACTTGCTGGTCAAATTGGCATCCCGCGTGATCGAAACCTGCGAAACCGAGTGCAACGCCCGTGAAAGCGAGATATGGTCGGGAAAAGCGATTAAGCTTACCTGTAAAGCCGCGGAAAAAGCTCGTGGTATAGCGGTGGAACAGCTTAAACTTGTGCGCTACTTCTGGCGACAGGCCCGTTGGTTGACGGAACGATTTCCCGAAGCCGAGCTGTGTGACGTGGAAGGGCTGGTCAAACTCGTGGACCGATCCGAAATCGAGGCCAATGACTGGTCGTTGACTCCGGGACGGTATGTGGGCGTGGCTCCGGAAGAGGAGGATGAGGAGTTTGATTTTGAGGCGGCCATGCGGGAAATCCATGTGGAACTGGAAGATCTCAATGCTGAATCGGTGAAATTGGCCATGACGATCACGAAGAACTTCAAGGAACTGGGATTATGAGCTGGCCAAAGGCACAAATAGGACAGTTCACACATGTAGTAACAAAAGGAACTACACCGACGAAAAAGCAGGGATTTGCAGATTTCGGCATTAACTACATTAAGGCGGAAGCATTAAACGGCGATAGCGCTCTTGACCTTACGGGAGGCTTTTTCATCTCGGAAGATGTGCACCAAGCATTAAAACGATCGATTCTTGAAGAAGGTGACGTTCTGCTCACAATTGCTGGTGCCAATATTGGTAAGTGCGGAATTGTTGAAGAACGCCACCTCCCTGCTAATACGAACCAAGCTGTTGGAATCATGAGAGTTGATCGCCAACAGATCAGTCCAAGGTTTCTTTATTTTTGGTTCAAGCAGCCTCAAACGTTTAGATACATCCAGGGACTCAACGCGCAGGCCGCGCAGCCAAATATCAATCTCACGATGTTGAAGAACATCGAAGTCCCAGTTCCATCTATATCTGTGCAACAACGTACTGTCGACATCCTCTCAGCCTATGACGATCTAATCGAAAACAACCGCCGCAGAATTCAGTTGCTGGAGCAGGCGGCCCGGTTGCTTTACAAAGAGTGGTTTGTTCATCTCCGTTTTCCCGGCCATGAGCATGTGAAGGTCAAGGATGGTGTGCCGGAGGGATGGTTTACTTGCCCTATAAAGGAGGCTATCGTCGGTCTTTATGATGGGCCGCACGCAACTCCTGCACCTGCTGATTCAGGACCAGTTTTTTTAGGCATAAAAAATATCACCGATTCTGGACGCCTTGATTTAACAAACATCCGCTCTATTGCTGAAAATGATTACTCTCGCTGGATAAAACGTGTTACTCCTCAAGCTGGGGATATTGTATTCTCTTACGAAGCGACTCTAAATCGCTATGCATTGATACCTAAAGGCTTTCGGGGGTGTCTCGGACGCCGGCTGGCGTTAATACGCCCTAAGCAGACGGAACGTAATAGCTATTTTTTATTTCTCACATTCTTTGAGGATCGATGGCGTGCAACTATCGAAAAAAATATATTATGTGGGGCTACCGTAGATCGTATCCCACTTGCCAAGTTTCCAGAGTTTCCTATCCTGGTGCCTACTAAACAATTACTTGCAGCATTTGATGATTATGTATCTCCCTTGTATACTCAGATGGAATTGATAGATAAAATGAATATCCAACTTGCTCAAGCCCGTGACCTCCTCCTTCCTAAACTGATGAACGGTATAGTGACGGTGTAAGACATGAAATGCCCAGAAGGAGCCAACCATGGCAACGGCTGAACAAATAAAATCCCTGATACGCTGCCATCTAACCAATGATCCCGAGCGTTTCTATTCCATCGCCCTGCAGGTGGCCGCACACGAAGCCAGGCAGGGGCATAGCTCATTGGCGCACGATATCCGCGACATCGTGGACAAGGCCCGCAAGGCCAAGGACGCGGTAGTCCTGCAGTTTCCAAAGGACATGCTGGGCTGGTGATTTCCGACAATCCGGATATCGCCAAATCGGCGATGGTCATTCCCCCGGCCCTTGAAACGCGAATCGATCGGATCATTCATGAATACCGGCAGCAGAGCAAACTCAAGGCCCATGGCCTGACCCATCGCCGTAAAATTTTGCTCATCGGCCCTCCCGGTACAGGCAAGACTATGACCGCCAAAGTGCTGGCCCACGAGCTGCGTCTGCCGTTGCATACGATTCAGGTGGACCGCCTGGTGACCAAATTCATGGGGGAGACCAGCGCCAAGCTGCGCCAGATATTCGACCTGATTCAAAGCAAGGTGGGCGTGTACCTTTTTGACGAGTTTGATGCCATCGGCGGCGAACGTTCCCTGGAAAACGATGTGGGAGAAATGCGCCGGGTGTTGAATGCCTTCCTGCAGTTCATTGAGCAGGATGCCTCCGACAGTATCATCGTGGCCGCGACCAACAGCCCCAAACTGCTTGACCGGGCACTTTTCAGGCGGTTTGATGACGTCATGTACTACGAGCCGCCGACTGATGAAGAACGCAGGCGGTTGATCGAGAATGTGTTGGGGACCTACCTGGGATCCCGGTTTGCATGGAAGCAGGTAATCGCCGACAGCCGTGATCTGAGCCATGCGGAAATCGACCAGGCATGCCGTGATGCCATCAAACATATGATCTTGTCGGAAAAGAACGCGGTAACGGCAACGGATTTGTTGATGACAATAAATGAAAAGAATGACGCCCACAGAGGATCGAGGAGGTGAACATAAGTGACAGATTCCCGGCTCCCGCACATCCTTCTTCGGGAACGGCCAGATGGCAGTGACTTTACCAGCACCCGTTCAGGCGGCGGTGAAAAACGAATCCCTGGAAGGCAACGTGATGCGCACAGTTCTTTTTTAAAAAGCAGGCTTGAGGCTGCTTGGCGAGAGGTTGAAGACGAACGGGCGGTAGTACAAATTGAACGACATGGTGTGTACATTGAGTTCAAGAGTGATCCCGGCGCCGATCTGGTGACGAAAAGCCTTGAGGACATCCGGTCCAAAAAGGTGCGTCTGCTTAATGTCCGCACGGAAACGGTTGCGGTGACCAATCCTGATACAGGGGCGCCGGAAGAGGTCGTTACCACCTATGCGACGGTCTTTGTCGCCAACGAAAAGAAAGATCACTTCCTGAAAAAAATCCAGGAATACGCTGAAGCGGATACTGAAAAAGGCCGGCCAAGGAATGCCGACTTGATCAACAGCATCGCGGATATCCGAAAAGCGCTCTCCATCGAATCCTTCTGGCAGGATGCAACGTCCCTGATTCCCGACCACATGCCTCAATGGTGCGAAATCTGGTTGAGTAACGATACCGATGAGGTCATTTCGGGCTTTGAAGCCTCCTGAAAAAATTACAATTGCCATCGAAGGCCGGGATTATCCGTTTCCCGGAACGGGCCGTTAAGCTCGTTTTAGCCAATTGCGATCAGTTGGCTCAGCTTTGCCAATTGTCCGATGATATTGCTGAATATAGGCGGGCAAAAACCACTGCCGAATTCTGGACGGGATTGCGGAACAAGGATCAAGCCGAGTGGGTGCGGGATCTGCTGGAGCGAACGCGATATGAACTGGTCCCTGATGTTTCCGTATGCATCCTGGATACTGGCGTAAACAACGGTCATCCCATCATTGGACCGGTTTTAAGCGATGTCGACTGCCAGGCTGTAGATCCGTCATGGGGGACCCATGACCACGATAAACACGGCACATTGATGGCCGGGATAGCCGCCTATGGTAACCTGGTCGAAGCACTTTCAGAAAACGGCCCCATAAATCTCAACCACCGACTTGAATCCGTCAAAATCCTTCCGCCACACGGTGCGAATCCAACCGAACTGTGGGGATATATCACCTCACAGGGAATCAGCCGTGCCGAGATCAATGCGCCGGAGCGGAAACGAATCCATTGCATGGCCGTGGCTGCTGCAGATACCCGCGACCGGAGACGGCCGAGTTCCTGGTCAGGGCAACTCGATCAAATCACCGCTGGGACTGACGATGACATTCGAAGATTGCTGATCATCAGTGCCGGCAATACCGACCCGGCCGGATGGGCCATGTATCCGGACGCTCAGCTGACCGACTCGATTCATGATCCGGGTCAATCCTGGAATGCATTGACGGTCGGGGCTTACACCGAGCTGGACGCCATTCAGGATCGAACGCTTAAAGACTACCTTCCGATGGCCCCAAAAAACGGGCTATCTCCTTTTTCGACCACGTCCTTTTGCTGGGAAGACAACAAGTGGCCGATCAAACCGGAAATTGTGCTGGAAGGTGGCAACTTGGCTCACGATGGGAACGGTTTTATTACGGAATGTGACGACCTTTCGCTTCTCTCCACCTACTACGATCCACAGAACAGCCATTTTCATCCATTCACGATGACCAGCGCTGCCACGGCCCAGGCCGCCTGCATGGCTGCCCGGATTCAGGCTCAATACCCGGACTTCTGGCCGGAAACCATTCGTGCGCTGCTGGTGCATGCCGCCAATTGGCCGGACGGCCTTTGGCAGCAATTCAGTGGTGATGGATCGAAAACCGCCCTCAAGAAATTGCTCAGAATATGTGGGTATGGTGTGCCCAATCTGGAACGTGCACTTTTCAGTGCAGCCAACAGCCTGACGCTGATCGCCCAGGCTGAAATTCAGCCCTTTGACAAGAAAAGAGATGATGTCGGAAAACCAATATCCGGCTACCGAACCAAGGATATGCATGTGTATGAGCTGCCTTGGCCAAAAGACGTATTGCGCGGCCTGCCGGATGGAACGGGCGTGGAGATGCGCGTTACGCTTTCCTATTTCATCGAGCCTGGCCCTGGCGAGATCGGGTGGCAGGATCGATATCGCTATGCCTCCCACGCGTTGCGATTCGAGCTGAATTCGCCCGGTGAGGGAAAAGAGGAGTTGATCAAAAGAATCAATAAGGCCGCCAGGGATGAAGAAGGCGGTCATCCGGGCACCGCGAGCGCTTCCAAATACTGGAAGATTGGTCAGGCACGCGATAGAGGCTCGGTTCATTCAGATATTTGGCAGGGCACGGCGCAAGAATTGGCGGATTCCAACATTATTGCGATTTCGCCTCGTATCGGTTGGTGGCGGGAGCGAGCCCATCTAAAACGTTGGGATCGCCGGGCACGCTATGCTCTGGTTGTATCGATTACAACACCGGAGGAAACCATCGACGTTTACACACCGGTAGCCACCCAGGTCGGCATCACCGTTCCGATTGAAATCCCGGTGTGAACAAAAGACGGACAATGAACGAATACACCGAAGACACCCTGGTCCAACAGACCACGGCCGAGTACCTTGAACAGGCGCTCGGATGGCGGTCGGTCTATGCCCATAACACAGAGGATTACGGGCCGGACAGCCTGCTGGGACGAGATTCGGATCGCGAGGTGGTGCTTTCGCGAATCCTGCGTGAGAAGTTGATTGCCTTCAACCCCAATCTACCGAATATCGCCTATGACGATGCCGTAAGGCAACTCTCCGCCACTGTGGCCACGCAAACCCTTCTGGCCACCAATCGTGAAAAGTACGGACTCGTGCGCGATGGTGTTCAGGTGACCTTCCGCAATGACAAGGGCGAACGGGAACGCCGGCGGTTGAAGGTTGTCGACTTTTCGGAGCCGGACAACAATGATTTTCTCTGTGTGCGGGAACTCTGGGTACGGGGTGCGCTTTATCGCCGCAGGGCTGACATTGTGGGGTTTATCAACGGTCTGCCCCTGTTGTTCATGGAACTGAAAAACATCAGCAAGGATATTCGCGCCGCCTATGAAAAGAACTTCAAGGACTACCTGGATGCAATCCCACACCTTTTTCACCACAACGCGTTTGTGGTGGTGGCCAACGGCGTGGATGCCAAGATCGGATCGGTGACCAGCCGCTTCGAACACTTTCACGAGTGGAAACGGCTGGCCGAGGAACAGCCGGGCGTTGTGGACATGGAGACCTTGCTCAAGGGGGTGTGTGAGAAAACGAACTTCATGGATCTCCTGGAAAACTTCATCCTCTTTGACGACTCGGCCGGCGAAACCAAAAAGATCCTGGCACGCAACCATCAGTTTTTAGGCGTGAATCGGGCCGTTGAGGCGGTTTCTGGCCGCAAAAAGCGCAAGGGTAGGCTGGGCGTGTTCTGGCACACTCAGGGGGCGGGGAAAAGCTATTCCATGGTGATGTTCACGCGCAAGGTTTGTCGCCGACTGGGTGCCAATTTTACCTTTCTGGTATTGACCGATCGTGAAGATCTGGACACGCAGATATACAAAACCTTTGCCGGGTGTGGTGTTGCGGACCACGATCGCGACCCGTGCCGTGCCGCCAGCGGTGAGCACCTCAGCCAGTTGCTGGTTCAGCATAAGTCCCACATTTTTTCGTTGATCCAAAAATTCAACCGGGAGGTGGACCCGAACGAGGGGTATACAAAACGTGATGATATCATCGTGATAACGGACGAGGCTCACCGCACCCAGTACGGAACATTGGCGCTGAACATGCGCAATGCCCTACCTAATGCGGCTTACATCGGGTTCACCGGCACACCGCTGTTCAACGATGACCAGATCACGCGGCGGGTGTTCGGGGAGTATGTGTCGACCTACGATTTCCAACGGGCCGTGGAGGACAAGGCCACGGTACCGCTTTATTATGATGCCCGAGGGGACAAGCTCGGCGTGGCGATAGGTGATCTGAATGAACGCATTGCAGCAAAGCTGGAAGCGCTGGAAACCGAAAACGTGGATGCGGAACAACGCCTGGAACAGGAACTCAAGCGCGATTACCATATCATCACCGCCGGCAAACGACTCGACCAGGTGGCACGGGACGTTGTCAAACACTACTCAACGGCCTGGGAAACCGGCAAAGCCATGTTGGTCTGTATCGACAAGATTACCTGTGTGCGGATGGTTGACCTGATCGACAAGTATTGGAAAAAAGAGATTCAAGCGCTTGAAAAAGAATTGACGGAGGCAGCTGATGATCAGGATGAGCAATATCGGAGGCGGCAGCTCGCCTGGATGAGGGAAACCCGGGCCGCGGTGGTGGTCAGCGAAGAGCAGGGCGAGGTTGAAAAATTTCGCAAATGGAAGCTGGACATCACCTCTCATCGGCGTTTGATCAAGGAAGGAATGGATCTGCCCGAGGAAATGCGCCAACAACCGCAATTTCGCAACATGCAGCGACTGGCTCTGGAGGATGCATTTAAAGCCGAAGCACATCCTTTCAGGATCGCCATTGTCTGTGCCATGTGGCTGACAGGATTCGATGTGCCGAGTCTTTCGACCCTGTATTTGGACAAACCGCTCAAGGCTCACACGCTTATGCAGGCCATCGCCCGGGCCAACCGCGTGAACGAGGGCAAGAATAACGGGCTTATCGTGGACTATTGCGGCATTCTTAAAAACCTGCGCAAGGCACTGGCGACTTTTGCCGGCACTGGCGATGGCGCTCGCAGTAATCCGGGTGGCGAAACCGAACCGGCCAAACCTGAAGAAGAGCTCCTGGCCAATTTGGCTGAAGCCATTACCTTCGTGCGGGCATTTCTTTCTGAGCGGAACGCTTCGTTGGACGGCATCATGAACCAGACCGGCTTTGCGCGGAATGCGGCCATACTTGCAGCCAAGGAAGCGGCCAACGAAAATGACGAAACACGAAAACGGTTTGAGGTGATGTGCCGAGCGGTGTTCAGTAAATTCAAAGCCTGTCTCACGGTCGAAGGTGTCAATGATTACCGGCGTGAATATGAAACCGTCAATATTGTTTACAAGAGTCTGCAAGAGGACCGCGAAAAAGCGGATATTAGCGATATCATAAGGCAGCTGCACAAAATCGTGGATGAAGCGATTGTTGTTCACCCCGAACAGGTGGCCGAAGAACAATCTCCCTATGATATCAGTATGATCGATTTTGACTTGCTACGGCGGGAGTTTGAGCGAAGCCCAGCTAAGCGGACCACCGTGCAAAATCTTAAATCCGTCATTGAACGACGGCTGCGGCGTCTGTTGGAGAAGAACCCGCTACGCACCGACTTCCAGAACCATTATGAGAAGATCGTTGACGAATATAACCGCGAAAAGGATCGGGTGACGATTGAAAAGACCTTTGAGGCGTTGCTACGTTTTGTGGAAACCTTAAGCGAGGAAGAAAAGCGCGCTATTCGCGAAGGTCTTGACGAAGAATCCCTGGCGATTTTTGATCTGCTTAAAAAAGAGGCGTTGAGTTCGTCCGCCATTGATAAAATAAAAAGAGTGTCGGTGGAACTGCTTGAGGAACTGAAAGCCGAAAAACTCAGGGTTGACCACTGGCAGGACAAAGAGGCAACTCGCGATGCAGTTCGTATTGCCATACAGGATTTTTTATGGCGTGATGAAACCGGCCTACCGGTCGACGCCTATGACGAAGAAGATGTGAAAGATAAGGCCAATGCGGTTTTTGTTCACGTTTTCCGAGCTTATCCAACGGTTCCATCGCCTTTTTATTCAGCGGCAGCAATCTAATTGGAATCTTGATTGACCACGAAACGGCCCATCAAAAACTCTTTTTTTTATGCAAATCAACAGACGCATACCAATCGCCGAATGCAAAAGCCGATTGAGTGCCTGGACCTCAAGGCTTAACAAAAAGTAGCGCAAATTTTCAGTGCACAATCGATTGCCAGGCGTCCGGGATATTTTTAGGCGGGCCGTTGCGTCGGCTGCCTGGGTGGTTAGTCTATATGATTATCTACATGCTTATCCGCCATTATCCGATGCGCCAACATCTATCCAAGGAGGTGGGCGATGGCTAACAAACTGAAAAAGAAATCCCTTTGCAAGTGGGACAAGGACGATGTGAAAACCAGCTGGAACGAGCTTTACGACTTGGTGGGCAAATCCAAATTCATCTGCGAACGCTGTCTGCGTTCGGCCAGTGCCAAAGGCATGCTCTGCAAACCGGAAAAACTCGCCAAGCCGGCCTGATCCGGTAGTCAGACCAATCCACGAAGGGAGCGGCCGGTCGGCGGCCCCACGGGCAAGCGGCCTCCAGCGGCGATTCGATCGATGGCATCGCGGCTGGAGGCCGTTTGCGTGCCATGCTCCGGTCTAGACGCCCATTCATTACCGGTTTTTTACGAATCCGTCAAATTCGCCAGCATCTCCGGCAGTTTCAGGATCAACGCCCCCAGTTCGGCGTGCTTCACGCGTCGCGCGGCTTCCCGATGGTCAACCCATATCCGCCGGCGCAGGTTTTTCTCGGGGTACTGGCTCAGGATGCGAACCACCGGCATCAGGTAAACCTTGACCTCACAGACGCCGCCCCATTTGGCAAAGGCATATTCCCCCACGGGTTCCGCCGTAATCTCACCCTCAATGCCGGCCTCTTCAAAGGCCTCGTTGCGGACGGTTTCGACGGCCGTGGTTCCCGGATCGATCAAGCCCTTGGGAATGGTCAGGTGCTTGCCGCTGCTGGTGGAGATCAGGAGGACGTCGTACCCGTCGCCGCGCCGGCGCCAGGCGATGGCCCCGGCCTGGGCAAACGTCGGGGTCATCGATCTTCCTCTCCGGGGATGCCGTGAACGGCGAGCTGCTGGTTTTTGTAGCGACGGTCGTCGGTCACTTCGGTACCGAACCAGTCCGGCGGTACAAATACCCGGCTGGCTGCCTCGGAAGGAAACTCGACCTCCACCAGCAGTAATCCCGCCAACGCACCGGCAAAGCGATCCAGTTCGGCGATATTTTCGCCCAGGGACAGTTTGTAGCGGGTTTTACTCACCCGGCGGCCCTCGGTGTGGGGCCAGAGCTGTTCGAATTGCGCCTGCGAGAGGTCAATCTCGATCTCCGTGCGGCAGAGCCCGTCGCCGGTCTTGATGGTCTGCAGAAAACGTCCGGCTTTCTCACGAATGCGCAGTTCAGTGCCGTCGGCACAGGCGATCAGGTAACCCTGCCGAATGGCTGTGCCGGTGGCGGATGCAACTTCGTCCGGCAGACGCCGGACGAGAAATTTACGTTCGATTTCAACGGCCATGGGAATCTGCTTTCAGGATATCGGTATTCACCTCGTTCCACAATTTGACGAAGGCCATGGCTGCCCCGGATGAAGGATGGCGGCGGGTCAGCGGTTCGCGGTAGAGCCCCATCTTCTCCACCTCGGCACTAAAGGGATATAGGTTCGCAAAAGGTTCGGCGTATCTGCATGATCTCCCGGATCGATTCACGATGCATCTGCTTGCGCGGTTCGACCATGGATAGGAACGGGTGCAGTTTGTTTACATTCAAGTTGTTTGCGGTGAAAAACGCCTTGAGTTTGCCATAGGTCAGAATGGATAGGGTGGTTGGAATCAACGGCACGAGAATGGTGTCGGCGGCCTGGAAGATGTTCTCGCTGACCAGGGTGATGTTGGGCGGCAGTCGAGAAAGATGTGGTCATAATCGTCCTTGAGGCCCTTCAGCAGGCGGCGCAACCGGCGTTGGGATTTGGCGCCGTCGCTTAGCTGGATGTCCAGGTTGCGATAGGAAAGATCCGCGGGAAGCAGGTCAAGGCCGGTATAGTCGCTGCCGCGGATGGCCTTGTGGATGCGCTTGCCGCCTTTGAGGAATTTACGGCTGTCGTAGCCCGCTTTGGGTTGAATGCGGTAGTAGAAGGTGGCCGATCCCTGGGGATCGAGATCGCAGAGCAGGACTTTCTGCTGCCCGGCGGTCGCCAGATGGGCCAGATTGACGCAGGCCGCCGTCTTGCCGACGCCGCCCTTGATGCTGTAAATGGCGATGATTTTCAAGGCGTTCTCCTAAACAGCAAACAGGGATTTGAAGCGTTCCCGGTTTGCCGGGGCGTCAAAGGCGGCAAAGACCTCCAGGAAACGGGCGCGTACGCCTTCCTGGTCCATGGCCAGGCGGGTGATCAACCCGCCGGTGGCGGCGGCCAGCATTACCGCTTGCGGCGAGGCTGGCCGGATGGTGTCCAGATGTTGCCGCAGGAACTCCTGCTGGACGGACAGGTCGTTGAAGTCTCCCAGGTTTTCCTGGAGCTGCTTGAGCTGGCGGACAAGCTCCTTGATCGTTCCGGCAGGGTAAAGGGAGGCGAAAAATTCCAGCAGATAGCGCAGTTTCTTGCACGTGATGCGCAGCTCGTGAAGCCGTTCGGGTGCGGATGCGTCGGTGATCCGGCGGCCGCGTTTGACCACCCGGCGGTAGCGTTTCCAGATCGCCGCCGAAGCGATCGGGCCGATGGGGGCGGTCTCCGCCACCGGCTCGGCGGCCACGAACGCGTCCAATGCGGCCAGTGCCGCGGCAAAGGCCGGTGTGTCCATCGCTTTGCGCAAACGGTTCCTGGCCGTGCGCCGCTGCCGCGCGAGATTTTGAAAGAGCCGTTTGATTCCGTCCTGGAGAAATCCGGGAACCCGGTCGACATAGGCGGCTTCCTTGAGGAGATAGACGTCCAGATCCCTGACCGGGCCGGTAATGGTCCCGATGGTTTTCAACTGCTGCTGCAACTGGCCGCTGGTGGCTTCCGGCAGCACGCCCCGAACCTGGCCGAGCAGGCTGCGGGCCCGCCGGACCGATACCCGCAGGTCATGCAGAAATTCGCTGTCGATATCCTCCCGCACCCCGGCAAGGTTGCTGTGCATGACCGCGACCAGGTTTTCCATGATGCGGCGCAGGGCATCGGCCGCCGGCATTTCCGGCGAAAGGGAGACGTTCACCTTGGACGAATAGGCGCCGGGAGACATGCCGCTGGCTTCGGCCAAGGCCACCAGCGCCGGCTTTGTGGCTTCGGCCAAGACCAAATCCGTGACGATCGCGAGGGCGGTGCGCGCTTCTGCCTTATACCCCCGAATCGGTTCCAGCCATAGGCGGCACACGACGTGGGGACTGTGCACCAAGGTCAGGGTGTCGATCCGCAGCCGGACGACCGTCTTCTCATCATCGTTGCACAGGTCTACCCGAAGGCGTTCCTGCCGGACGGTCATCAGGGCACCAGCGCCCGCATTTCCAAAACCGGTTTGAGCCGCTCGGCCAGATCGGACGGCGGAAAATCCTGATGGAAACGGCAGGGTTTGGCCGGATTGACGTCAACCCTGGCCATCGGCTGGTCGGTGGCCAGGGTACTGAGGGTCCATTGACCGGCCTGGCGGATCAACTGCCAACCTTATGGTACAGCCGCCAATCGAAGGTGTCAAAGGCCTCCAAGGTTTCCGTTTCCACGGTTTCGTTCACGCTGCTGAAGGCCTGATGCAACCGGTCCCTCAAGGAATCGATAGTCTCCACCGCGGGGATGATGTAACTGCACGTCTTCATGAAATGCCTTTCAGCAAGGGGACACACGAGGAAGGTCGCGACCCGTTGTCATTTAACGCCAAGAAAATAGCACACCCGGTGCGAGGCGGCAACCTCGGGTGGCGTGGGGGAAGGGCTCTTGATTATTGCTCTGGGGGTGCGTTGCGCTTGCGGTACATCAGTCGCACCAAACCGTCGGCCAAGCCCACCTGGGGCACCGAAAGGGTATGAATGCCACCCCATTTCATCACCGACAGGTAGATCTTCAGGGCGGGCATGATCACATCGGCACGGTCGGGTTTAAGGCCCAGTTTGGTAATGCGCTCCTGGTAGGAGAAGAACTTGAGATAATCCCGCACCCGCTTCATCTTGCCCCGGGTGATCGACCGGCCGTCGGTGCATTTGGCCAGCTTGATGATCTTGTTGATGTTGCCGCCGCTGCGACGGCATCGATGCTGGCATAATGGCGGGTGTGATCCTGGATCCAGGCTTTCATTTCCCGCCACCGGGACTTGTGTACCAGGTTCTCGAGCAGGCGGATCGTGCCGATGCCGAAGGAGCGTGAAACGGATTTTCCGTTGGCGTAAATGGTGATTTCCGTGCTGCCGCCACCCACGTCGACAAACAACCAGGCGCTCTCCTTGGGCAGGTGACTCCAGGAATTATTGGCAAAGATCGTGCGCGCCTCTTCCTTACCGCTGATGATGCGGATCGCCACGCCGGTTTCCGCCAGGATCTGTTTGCAGATTTTTTGCCCATTGGCCGCCTCGCGCATGGCGGAAGTGGCGCAGGCCTGGAAATCCAGGGGCCGGTAGGCGTCCACCAAGTGTCGGAATCCCTGGATGGTGCGGGTCAGCCGCTTGGCCTTGTCCTTGGAAATTTTTCCTTGGATAAAGGCATCCTTGCCCAGGCGGATGGGCATGCGAATCAGGGAAATTTTACGGAAATAGGGGCCGCTGTCGGTCTCGAAAGCCTCGCTGAGCAGCAGCCGAACGGCATTGGAGCCGATATCGATGGCGCCGTAGCGTTCACTGGGAATCATGTCATGCCACCTTTCCGGTGATGCGAAAACCGCCCGCCATCAGCTTCCATTCTGCAGAAGACCGGCGGCCGTTGGGGGGCAGGTGTCGATCAACGAGCCATGGGACGGTTGCGGCGTGACCGTGCCCCAGTTGGCCACGTAAAGGCGGTAGGCCTTGCTCTCGGGGCGCTTGGGCTTGATCTCGAAACGCAGATAATTGATCAACTGCTTCAATTGGCGGGCATACTGCTCGCTACACAACCGGTCCTTGTGGGTATGCCGGTGGGACCGAAAAAAATCCGTTCGGCCGCAGTGGTCTCGTCGACGGCCAACGCAACGACATCGAGGATGTCCATATGCTTGACCCTTTCGACGAACTCATCAATATCACAATTCTCTGAAATCATCGTGGTTTCCTTTGGAATGGCGGATTGAGGTCGACCCGCGGCGGAGGTGCCGGCCGTGACAGCTTCCTGTCTACCGGCCAATTGTTAGAGTTGTGTTAGCGCAATGAGGATTCGTGCGCGCAGGAAAAATTCTTTGTTGCTCATCATTGGCTAACATGGGCGTGGGTATGATCATTATCATTTTGTGAAAGGAGCACCGCGATGTTGCCTATTGATCTCCACTACCCCCTTTGCGGGCTGTTTGTTCTGGCCGGATTCATTGGCTTTTTTAAGGGACTTGATCTGCTCGCCCACCTGAGCGCCAAACGCCTGCTCGATCAGGCGGCCGCGTTATCCGCTGGGAATACCTGCTAATGGCTGATTATCAGGTTTAACCGAAATCTGACTTTGGTCTAATGCAATCCCAACGTTGACGCGCGATAGTCGGCGCACGGTTTTAACAAGGCAAGCCGAACCCGGTGTTGTGTCGGAAAAGTGAGGTTAATGCGCTTCCGGTTTCAGGTTGCCCCTGTAAACCGTTTATATATTCTTCCTCTCCTTCCATCCAGATGAGCCGCTCTGTCGTCATGCCCGCTTGTTGCGGACAATCCCACGACCTGCAGAGCGGCTCATCCATTTTTCGGCCATGCCACCAGGACGGAATCGTGGTTGTGCGGAGACGGAGAGGGGCCGACCAGACCATGATGTTCAGCCGGACTTTTAAATCCACATGGAGCGTTGAGGGGCTGAACGGGGGCGATGGAATAATAAAGGCAGCGCCATTTTTGGCGCTGCCTTTATTATTCGTCAAGATGGAGAATTTATTTCCGCATCAAGAACCTTTCCATCACATAATAAAGGTCGGTATTGTCTACTGCTGCGTTGAGATTTTCACTGCCCGGTCCCTGACTATAAATGATCGTGTCAACGGCTGTGTGGTTGGTGCTTGTCCAACCATCCTCGACGACCTCTCCGGCTTCTGAAAGGGTTCCGTAGGGGCCATTAACGCCAAAACCGCCACAATCATGGTCGGCGACAATGATGATAAGCGTATTTTTTTGCGGCGAAAATCCGCATCCACCCAGTCCAGAACAACCTTTACCGCGTTATCAAAGGCCAGTGATTCCGCAATCTGGTATTTAACATCTTTCGCGTGATTCGCCCAATCGACCTGTGAACCTTCGACCATCAAAAAAAGACCGTCTTTATCTTTTTCAAGAAGATCAAGCGCGGCAGCGGTCATCTCGGACAGCGTAGGCTCACCTTCGGGATAAGATTCAGAAGAATCGACCCAGAACATTTCCGGAGTTTTGCCCTCCCCGATACCGGCCTGTTCGAACATGCCAGAACCTTCAGCTTGTCATCCGCAACAGCGGCGTTCAACGCATCTTTGTCATCGACATAGGCGTAGTCATTGTCTTTTGCTAAATCAATGATGTATTGCCTCTGATCGGTCTGATTATAGGACTCAGGATAGACTGAGCAGTAATCCGGCGTGGGATCCGCTTTATAGACACCACCACCTAAAATCACATCAACGCCGGCGTCAGCAATATATTGGCGGGCAATCTCCACGCCGCAATTTCGTGAAAACGTGTGGGCACCGAATGCGCCGGTGTCGCGTGAGAAATTTGGGAAGACGCCACCAAACCCGTAGCCATTCCCATTTTTTCGGCAAGTTCAAGAATCGTTGGTACCGGGTCGCTACATTTACCCGTTTCAGAATCACCATGACAGGAGATTTCGCCATTCAAAAATTTTTGACCGACCGCCCAAGCCGACGCGGCGGCAGCCGAATCAGTCACCGTGCTGTCTGCCGAGTGCGTTCTCTGGTATCCAATGTTTTTGAGGGTCTCTTGATTTAACGGCATTCCATCCGGTCCGTTTTTAAAAATCCGAGCTGCGGTAACGTTGGAAAGCCCTTGGCCATCCGGAACCATGAAAATGATATTTTTAGCCTTTTTATGATGGCCATGTTTTTTACAATTCTTGGCAATTGCCGATGAGGTCATCAAGGAGCAACCGAAAACGACTGAAAATCCGACAATCAATACCTTTTTGGCAGTAATCATTTAACCCTTTCCTTTCGCATGAAGACAGACCGTTATTTTTGAAGACCAGGCAGATAAACGAAATGAAATTTGGCTTCACCCCCTTTCGGTTGGATGGCCCAGGAAGGTGCCGGCAATAGCAAACTCGGGGCCACCGTCATGGCGCCAATCCATTTTTTGCTTGATAGACGCGTAAAACGTCGCATTTCCTTTTTCATCTTTTACGGATCCGTCATTGTTTGACGCCTGCGGATCGCCTATTCGCTTTCCAGTCGGTTACCTTTCTTTTTGATGTGGCCGGGAGCGGAGATGGAAGCCTCGTATAGGGCCGCTTCATCGTACCCGGCGATCAGGGGCTTGCAGTTGACGCAGTACTTTCGTGGTATGCCCCGTCCGGTCCAGAGCATATAGACATTGTGATGGGCCGTGCATTTGGGGCAGATACAACGCACAAAGGTCTTGCCGGTTTTGAAGGTTTCCGCATCGTCGCCGCTTCCGGGACGCCAGCCGTTATTTTGCGGGGTTTTTCGGGCGCTGATTCCCAGCCCGCCACCGTTTGAGTACATGCTCAGGACTCCCTTTTTGTTTGGGTTTTGATTCAAGAACGATCCGCGTTGGTTGTATCTATTTGCATAACAAGGGTTTCGATTGAATTAGGCAACGGTTAGGATTTGATTAGGCTGGCGGTGCCAAAGTGGGGCCGAAGATGTGGCGGGGAGCATGGAACGATCGCCGGGGTTGCACCCCGTCGAATCTACGACTTGATGCGCGCTCATCAAGTTTTAATCGGATTTTAATACGCCGCAAACACAGCGGCGCGTATCTACTGCAAGTGGTGAGGATTTGGATTGAAAATACCTGTTTGATTCAACCCATTGGGACAAGGACCCTTATGCACAACGCGACACCGTCTCCATCTCCCTCTGACGAAGCGCTCATTCATCTGGATTGTCATTTTCATCATCCGCTGCCGCGCCTGGCAACGAGCATGGCCAATCGCATGCTGGAATGGGTGCCGAGCGTCCGGACGATCAACGACCTGTACATGCAGCTGGCCGCGGGGGAGACCGGCGGTACGGCTTTCGGCAGGGTGCTGCGCCTTTTGGGCATGACCTATTTGATTACTTCCGAAGATCTTGCCAAAATACCGACCAGTGGCTCTTTGGTCGTGGTGGCCAATCATCCCTTCGGCGGGGCTGAAGGCATCATCCTGGGCGACCTGCTTCAGCGGATCCGTCCGGATACCCGTATTCTGGGCAATTACCTCCTCGATCGCATCGCACCCCTGCGCGACAGCCTGATTCCCGTGGATCCCTTCGGACGCAAAACCTCTGTTGGCGCCAATCTCAAAGGGTTCCGCGCGGCCCTGCGCTGGCTCAAGGCCGGCGGCTGCCTGGTCGTCTTCCCTGCCGGCGAGGTCTCCCACTACCAGCATGCCCGCCATCGCATTACCGATCCGCCCTGGAGCACCCATGTGGCCGCCCTGATTCGCCTGAGCCGTGCCCAGGTGCTGCCGATTTTCTTTCCCGGACGCAATCGCTTGGGATTCACCCTGATGGGGATGCTCCACCCGCGCTTGCGAACCCTGATGCTGCCCCGCGAGCTGGTGGCCCGCAAGAATTCCCGCATCCGTCTGTTCGTGGGGCGCAGTATTGCTCCCGAACGGATGACGAGCTTCAATGAAGACCGGGCATTGATCGATTGGCTGCGTTTCAGGACCTATTTTTTGGCCAACCGGGATCGTTCAGCCTCATCCGCGTCCCTTTTCGACCGGTTGCCGATCCGGCGTCATTCCCGCAATTCCAGCCCCGATCGGCAAGCCTTGGTTCCCCCTGTGGCGCCGGGCCTGCTGGCTGCGAGGTGGCGGCACTGGACCCCGGCTGTATCCTCGTCAGGCATAAGCAGATGGTCGTTTTTGTCGCCGAGAGCGACGCCATTCCCCATCTTCTGCGAGAAATCGGCCGGCTGCGGGAGAAGAGCTTCCGGGAAGCGGGCGAGGGGACCGGTAAATCCATGGATGTGGATCTGTTTGACAGCTACTACCACCATCTCGTGCTGTGGAACGCGGAAACCCAGGAAGTCGTCGGCGCCTACCGGATGGGGGATACGCGCGGGATTCTTTCCCGCTATGGTCGCAAAGGGCTTTACACGCACTCCCTGTTCCGTTTCAAATCCCGCCTTTTTCGTCTGTTGACCGATTCGCTTGAACTGGGGCGTTCGTTCATCCGTTCGGAATACCAGCGCCAACCCAACTGCCTGGCCCTTTTATGGAAGGGGATCGGCGCCTATCTGGTGCGGCATCCGCGCTACCGCGTTCTCTTCGGACCGGTGAGCATCAGCAACAGCTATCACCGATTTTCCAAGGAGATCATGGTTCAATTTCTCAAACGGCACTGCAGCGCCCGGGAACTTCAGCCCTACGTCAGCCCCCGCTGTCCCTTCCGCGTGATGCCCGGCAAGGGGCTTTCCGAGGCAGGCAGCCGGATGTCGGCAACCCCTTCCATCGATGAGATTTCGATGCTCGTCTCCGAGATCGAGGGCGATGGCAAGCGCGTGCCGGTCCTGATCAAACATTACCTCAAATTAAGCGGCCGCTTCATCGCCTTCAATGTCGACCGTGATTTTGCGGACGCCGTCGACGGACTCGTGGTCGTGGATCTGACGAAGACGGAAACACGTCTGCTGGAGCGGTTCATGGGCGTTGACGGTTGCCGGATTTACAGGGACTATGGGGCGCCGGCCGAGGAGGAGAAATACCGCCGATAGATGCGGACCCCCTTGAGCGTCAGAAAATAGCCCCCGATGGCCAAGGGGATACCGAGGATCAGTCCGCCGGCGGTCAGATCCACCAGAATATGGGGGGATTGGGTGATCAGCCCCTCCATGGCCGGGATGTCCAGGCGCGATGGCCAGCGCGTTCCTTCCGAGAACCCCACCAGGCGAACCCCCACCCAGTAGTTCACCGGATAGATCAAGGCAGCCGTAAAGACGTTGGTGATATTTGCCCCTATCACGGCAGATAGACGATTCCAGCGCAGAAGCGACGTTATGGCCAGGGTCAGGGCGATTTGAAGCCCCCAAAAGGGAGTCATCCCGATCAAAATGCCCAGCGCGCATCCCAGGGCGATTTCGCGGGGCGTCCCGTTGAGCTGTCCCAAGCGCCGAAACAGGCGCGCGATCGCGGACATGGCGGGTTTTAGCTGAAATGTGTTCAAGCGTGGCATTCCATGGCAGGCTACTGGCGTGCCCGCCGACCGATCGACGGCACGGAGCAAGCGGCTCATATGCGCTGCCGGTTGACATGAAAACGAAGGCCCGCACCGGTGACCTCGCTGCGGCCGGTGCGGAAGAACATGAAAATGCCAAGGCCTTGCAGGAAAAGAAGCATGCTGGGGCTGTAGATCCCTTCAAGTCCGCCGAGAAGATCGGGAAGATTGCCGCCGGAAGGAAACAGCCACGGAATCGTAAGACCATAGGGAATCGTCAGCAGGCTCATGATCTGGTAGGCGCTGATGCGACGGTTGCCGCGGAAATCGGCGCGCAGGAATTCGGAGAGAAATCGCCATCCTTGGGTGGCCAGCAAACAGAGAAAATAGGCCCAGGCATATCGGCCGTCCAGAAACAGAAGCGATCCGACAAGGGCGCTGGCCGTGTAGAGCACGGCGGTGACGGCCTGGACGGCAAAGATCTTCTGCCCCTCCAGCTGGTGCGCGTAGGCGATTTTCTTGGTGCTGCCGGTGTAGGTGAAGCTCGCCCAGGCAAAGTAGCGTTGTAAAAAAGGCGGCATGGCCGCCATGGGTCTGCCATAGCAGCAGCCGAAGCTGATGCAGGCCAGGCGGCCGATGCCTTCTCCCAGGGCATACCCCACCATCAGGGCGGCCACCACGGCCATGGCGTCAATCCTGACCGCCGACCATTGCCCGGCCACGCGGGCCATCCCCGTAACCAGCCAGGGAGAAATGACGATGCCCACAAAGGAGGCTGCGCCCACGCTGAAGGTGTGGGGCTTCTTCTCCACCCAACGGGCGATCAGCCGTGAGGCCGGCAGGCAGCAGCCCAACAGGGCGGCAAGCATGGCGGCAAGGACGCCTTTGGATATACCGGCCGCACCGGTCAGCACCAGCACCAGGGCCACGGCCGCGCTAAGGGCCAGGGCGTTGAAAAGGCCGTAATAGGTCAGATTGACGCCCTGCCAGGAGCCATCGTCTTTTTTGCGTATGGGAATCGCGCAGATCATCTGCCAGCGCTCCCCGGGCAAGGCTTTGAAAGCCCAGGCATAGATTCCGGCCAGGATCAGGGCCAGCCCGCCCACAAACAACCCGTTCAGCATCAGGAATGCTCCTTAAGTATTGGCTTTTTACGACGCCGTCATGCTTTGCATCCGATTTCCGAACGCACTTTAACATCGGTTTCCACCAAAGGCGTCCGGAAGTGCCGACTGTAGCGGCTGGTGACGTCCCGGCGCCGCATGTTGGCCAGGATATCGTCGGAAAAGGCCAGGCGCCCTTTTTGGAAAATCAGAATATCCACGCTGCTGCCCGGCCGGTAGAGACTCTTGGGGCAGCCGCGGTCGACGAACATGCCAGCCGACAGGTCCAGCGGGTCGTCATAGCGGAAGGTGCTGTAGCACTGGACAATGTCGCCGATCATCATGGCCACCACCTCGACCATGGCCACCCAGCCGATGCCGCTGCCGCCGGGAACATCCGTGTCGATGATCGTGACCACGCGGCGGTTCTTCGAAAAGGGTGTGGCCATGCAAACCACCGCCGCGGGGTTGCACGAATGACAGCGGCCGTCGATGGTGTAAATATCCTGGATGACGCCCGCCACGGGGGTGTGGTTGTAGTGGTATTTATCCGGCGTGAGTCGGAAGAGGGCGAAGTCGCCATCGGCAAAGGTTTCCCGCCAGTGCGTTTTTTCCCCGCCGAGCAGTTCATCGAATGAGAAGAACTTTTCCTTGAGAAATACCATCTGTTGACGGTCGAAGGAGCCGACGAGCATGCGCGCGTCCGCTGGCGCGACGACCCGATCCGCTGCCGCCGGCATGGGACGGCACTGCCAGTAGCGGATACGGCGTTCGAACAGCTTGCGCGGCGTGTCCAGCGTCGCCGGATCGTCCAGGCATTCGGCCAGGTGGATGCCCATTTGGCGGATGCGCCGGCGGCGACCGGCGCCATTGGTGCCGAAAGTCAGATCGAAGTTGAGAAAACCGAGAACGGCCGACATGCGCCGGGAGGTCGCGGCCCTGAAAAGCAGGCCGGGATTCTCGCGGGCCCGGGTATAGAGCCGCGTGATCAATGGGTCGGCGATGAGTCGTTCGGTGATCACGCCTTCGGTTTCACGGTCGATGTACTGGTGCGGTGTGGCATGGGGCATCAAGGGTCGGAACCTCCGTTGAATCGGTTTGGGATTGGCGGCGCATATGATCGAGGGTCAGCAGCATCAGGTGGATCAACCGGCGCAGGACGGCGACGGAAGATGTTTCGTCAAGGATGCCGCGTCGGTGCGTGTCGATGAACAGGGCCGCATCCTTGCCCTTGAACAGGGAGAACAGCGCCCGGTTGTAGTGGCCGCTGCGCCAGGTGGCGAAGCCATCCAAACGGCGGACCGCCTCGCACCAGTCATTTATGGCTTGCTGCATCTGTTCCTGCTTTAGCTGCCCGCGATAGAAATTTTCCGCGGCGTTGTTGAATGTGTCACTGGTCAGCGCCATGGGCGCGGCGACACCGACGGTCTCGCAGATGCGGCGGGTCAGGCGGGCGGATGTGGTGTCGCGACCGTTCGCTTGGAGACGGCATTCCAGATCGGTTAGCACCGGTGCGTTGCCGCTGGCTTCGATCAGTTCCGGGGCGTCCTGGCGCAAGAGGCTCAGCAGGCGATGACGGAAATCCACCACGCGCACGCGGGTATAGCCCGTGTAACGGCGGCTGGCGCGGATGTTGGCCGTTTTGCGGACCAGGCGGGCCAGCAGCCGGTTGGACGTGTCCGTGCGCACGTAAAAGGTGGGAATCCCGGCCGCGGCGGCAAAAAAGATCTGGCGCCGCTCGCTTTCGATAAAGGGATGGTCGGGAATGTCGCTGTGGGTCACGCTGCCGGTGAAGATGTACTTGTAGGCCAGGGCGGTGATCAGCATCTGCAGGTCGACGGCCGGGGCCATATCACCCTGCAGACGCTCGAAGAGGCTGTAGTGGCGACCCTCGAAACCGCTGAACCCCATGCACTGAAAGTAGCGCGCCCGATAGAGCAGGTACAGGGGCATGCAGGGATCGAAGACGCCCATGTCGCCCAGGTCCGCCTTGAGGCGCAGGTCGTTGCCCGGGCAGCCGTCCAAGGCCGGACTTTCGTCGGTGGCCATCAGGGCCACGAGATAGTCGATGAGCCTGAAGTCGGGGACGATGTCGCCCTTCAGGCGGAATGCGCGCGCCAAGGTGCGATCCAGCCATTCCGGTCCGAAGGGGGTGATGCTGTGACCCAGGATGCGGATGCGGGCCTTCTTCTTCCAGCGCCGCCAAAGCATGCGCAGGTGGGTGAAGTCCAGTTCATGGGGCAGGAAGCCCAGAACCCGCTCGGGATGAAAATCCATGAAATCGATGCGATAGGGTGCCGCCGAATAGGTGCCCACGAACAGGGGCAGGAAGTGCTCGACGATCTTGATCGCCAGGTCGCCGTAATGCTTCTCCTCCAAGGGGTTGAAGCCCGATCCGGGGTCTTGCAGACAGCCGGTCAGACGCCGGCTGCCCAGGCTGATGTGGGTGCCGTTGTTGGCCAGGCTGATGTTGGAGGTATTGGGCAGCACCACGAGATTGTTGGCGATGATGCCCGCCTCGCGCAGCTTGATGACCGCGTTGAGCTGGCTGCGCGAGAGCACCGTGTGGCAAAGGTGCATGTAGTGGTGCTTGGCCTCGCCGTCGTTCCAACCGGAAAGGCAGGGGCTCATGAAGAGCGATCGGTAAAAACTGTCCGAAATGAGGTTGTTGAGCCGTTTCTGGCGCAAGGGCGGGTGCGGCGCGAAGTAGAGCACTGCCTGCTGGCCGCTGTCGATCAAACCGAACTGTCGGTTGGCATATTGGATCAAAAGCTGGGAGAAGAGAAAACGCAGGGCGGTTTCGCAGGCCAGGGCGGCGCCCAGGGACGCCTTTTCACTGGCACGGACCGGGTGAAAGGAGACCGTTTCCGGAGAGGTGTTGTCCGAGAGAAAGTGGCGCATGGCCCGGCGCCCCATATCCCGGATGGATGCATGCACCGCCTTTTGGCCCACGGCATCGGCCAGGGACAGTTTCAGCAGATAACTGATCGGAATCCGCAGGCAGCTCTGGCCGGCAACGGTGACGGCGAACCGGTGGGCATCGTTGCGCCGGGGGCTGTCGGCCCGGCCCTTGTCGGCCCGCAGATCCTCGTCGAAGACTTGCCGGGCATAAGGCAAAGGGTCTCCACCGGCAGACGCACCCAACTGTTTTCCCAAACGCGGTCCGTATTGCTTTCCAAAAACCGTTCCAGGGCGGTGACCCGGGAGGGCGGCGCGTCACCGCGCTGGATGCGCTTCTTCAGGTTGCGGAAAAAACTCGAATCCTCGATCGCCAGTGACAGGTCCACCTGTTGGCGGTGGCCCAGAACGGCGGTCTGATACTCGTTTTCGGACCCGGCCGTGGCGTCGGCGGGCATGAAGGGCAGGGTGCGGGCCAGTCCGTCCGGCGTCGCCGTATCGATGCCCAGCAGATGGCTGACCTTGAACCGGCTAATGGCCGAATTCGCCGGTAGGGCCTTGGGCGGCGATTTCTCTTTCAAGGCAGGTGCGATGGGGTCTTCCAAGGGCAGCATGATGGTGTCTTTCCCGATACGTTGGGGTTTCCCTGAACAGGGCGTGTCGGCCCTGACCGGCCTGTTCTTAGGATTGCCAGATTAGGACCGTGTTATCCGCAGGCTAGAAAATGGTTAGTGATGATTGACGATTCGTAATTTTTACGCGAATCCGTCAAATCTCTAACACGGAACCAACATTCCTCAGAATATAGCATTCAAGATAATGTTTTTGGGCTGCGTTATCGGTCGTCGCGGTATTGGTTATACAGCTTCCTCCCTCTGGCCTTGCCAAAAACATTATCTTAAATACTATAGATTGCGGGGAATTTATCCACCCAAACGGCTTGAAAGAGAGAAGACAACGGTGAATCCTATTATTCATTCCATCCGACACAATCGCATTCCCGGTCAGCTGGTGGTGCAGATCACCGACCGCTGCAACGCCCGCTGCCCCCAGTGCGGCATGCGCACCACGGCGACCTTCCGGCGATCCACCCTATCCACCGATACCATCAGGCGCCTGATCGATGCCGCTGCTGACCGCGGCGTTCAGGCCATTTCCTTTACCGGCGGCGAGCCGCTCCTGGACCTGCCGCGGCTGACCGCGTTGATCAACCATGCCGGTGCCGCCGGCATCCCTTTTATTCGCACGGGGACCAACGGGTTCATTTTCCAGCATGCCGACAGGTCCGATTTCACCGACCGCATCAAGCGGATCGTCGATCAATTGGCCGCAACGCCCCTGCGCAACTTCTGGATCAGTCTCGATTCGTCGGTGGATGCCCTCCACGAGGAGATGCGCGGATTTCCCGGGGTGGTGGCCGGCATCGAAAAAGCCCTGCCGATTTTCCATGCCGCCGGCATCTATCCGGCGGTCAACCTGGGCATCAACCGCAACGTGGGCGGGGCATCCACCCGGGAGCTGACACCTGCCGGCAGTTCATCGGATGCGGCTTATCTGGAAACCTTCTACCATTGTTATCAGGACGCCTTCGAGCGCTTCTATCAACGGGCCATCGACTTGGGGTTTACCATGGCCAACGCCTGCTACCCCATGAGCATCGACGTGCCGGAAAGCGAAAACGGTTTGGCCGCCGTCTATGCCGCCACCACGGTGGCCGATATCGTTCGCTTTGCTCCGGCGGAGAAACGAATGCTCTTCAGCGCGCTGATGGTTGCGATCCGGCGTTTTCGCGCACGGATCCGTATTTTTCCCCCCTATGCGCGCTGGAGGCATTGGTCCGGCAGTACGGCACGGAAGCGTCGCCACCGCCTTACGGTTGCCGGGGCGGGGTGGATTTCTTCTTCGTCAATGCCGCCGACGGACATGCCTATCCCTGCGGCTACCGGGGCAACGAGGATCACGGTTGGGTGTGGGATATGGATTGGCCATCCCATCGGCCGCCGGCCGAGGCAGATGCCTGCCGACGGTGTGACTGGGAGTGCTTCCGCGACCCCTGTGAACTGATGGGACCGCTCTTGGCGGCTTTCGCCCATCCGCTCGGTCTGGCAAGGCGCGTCCTGCGGTCGCCACGTGCCATGGCCACCTGGGCCACGGATCTTTTTTACTACCGTGCCTGCGGTTTCTTTGACGGCCGGCAGGCGCCGGATTATCGGAAGCTCACGCCCTTCGGAACCTCTTCCCAACGCCGCACGCGGGGCTTGGAAGGACTTTTTAACCCCCAATTTAACCAAAAACTATCCGTTTCTTAACCAATCCTTAATACAGCGGGCGTAGAGGTGGGTCGCGAATGAGAAGTCGGGTCCTCCCCGGGTGGCGTGAAATGACGCGCACCGATGGGGACGACGGGGGATGATTACAGAAAGGAAACGCGATGCAGATCGACCTACACGTCCATTCCAAACACTCGAAGCGGCCGTCCCAGTGGATCCTGAAGAAGATCGGTTGCCCGGAGAGCTTCACCGAGCCCCTTGAGCTATACGCCATCGCCCGGCGACGCGGCATGACCCATGTGACCATCAGCGATCATAACACCATTGACGGTGCCCTGGAAATCGCCCATCTGCCGGACACCTTCGTCAGCGAGGAGGCGACTAGCTACTTCCCCGAAGACGGCTGCAAGTTGCACGTTTTGGCCCTGGACATCACCGAGGACCAGCATCGCGAGATCCAGCGTTTGCGCCAGAATGTTTATGACCTGGTGACCTACTTCCGGCAGGAGCAAATTTTCAATATCATCGCCCACCCGCTGTACGCGGTCAACGACCGGCTGACCATCGACCATTTCGAGAAACTGCTGTTGCTCTTTCGGAACTTCGAGCTCAACGGCGCGCGCAACAGCCGGGAGAACCTGACCCTGAAAAGTCTTCTCAACCAACTCACCCCCAGCGACATCGAACGCCTGGCCGATCGGCACGGCATCACCCCCGGATTTGCCCGGGCGCATGAAAAGCGCCTCTTCGGCGGATCGGACGATCACAGCGCCCTGAATATCGCGCGCACCTATACCGAATTCATCGGTGCCGATGATCAGACAACGCGGCTGGCCGTCATGCAGGATCGCCGAGTGGCGGTGCACGGCATCGCGCCCTCACCGCAGACCATGGCCCACAACCTTTACGGCATCGCCTGGCAGTTCTTCCGCCGTAAGTTCAACCTGGGACGCTATGTGGGCAAGGATCCCCTGATCCGCTTCCTGGACAGCTCGCTGACGCCCGAACCGGCGCCCGAGCCGGGCATGCTTTCACGGGTTTACTTCTTCCTCAGCGCGCGTAAGCACAAACGCGTCAAACACCCCCTGTCGGATTCCCTGGCCACCTTGCTGCGCCATGAGACCCAGCGGCTGATCCAGGAGAATCCCGACCTGATGGCCGGCGCGGGCGCCGACGAAACCATCAGTCTCGCGAGCAGCGCTGGTTCGAGTTCGTCAACCGCCTCTCCAATCGGGTCATGGTTCAGTTCGGCAACCATCTGCTGGACCATCTTTCCGGGGCCAATGTCTTCAATATCTTCCACACCATCGGTTCGGCCGGCGGTCTCTACACACTCCTGGCACCCTATTTTGTCGCCTTCTCCCAGTTCACCATGGGACGCGACCTGGGGTTGCAAATTGCCGAACGCTTCGCCCGACCCGCTCAGCGGCGCACCCCGGCCGCCGACGAAGCGGTGCATGTGGCCCATTTCACGGATACCTTCTATGAGATCAACGGGGTGGCCCTGACCCTGCAACAGCAGGTCCATTTGGCCATCAGCACCAACCGGCACTATACCCTGATCACCTGTGACGACCAGAACCGGCCGCCGGAGAAAGGCGTCACCCACTTCAAGCCCATCGGCACCTATGAGCTGCCCGAGTACGAGCAGCAAAAGATCTTCTACCCACCGCTCCTGGAAATGCTGGATTACTGCCACCAGCAGGGCTTCAACCACATTCACACGGCCACACCGGGTCCCATCGGCCTGGCGGCCCTGGCCATCGCCCGCTTTCTGCGCCTGCCCATCTCCGGTACCTACCACACGGCCATTCCCCAGTATGTTCAGATTCTCACCGGCAGCGGGTTCATGGAAGAACTGGCCTGGAAGTTCGTGCTCTGGTATTACGACCAGATGGACCTGATCTACGCGCCTTCCCAGAGCACCTGCGACGAGCTGGTGGCCAAGGGCATCAGTGCCGAGAAGATCCGGGTCTACCCGCGCGGTATCGACACCCAGCGCTTCCATCCGGCCAAGCGCAACGGATTTTACACTCGCTGGCCGGCAGCCGATCGGACGGCCAAACTGCTTTACGTGGGCCGGGTTTCCAAGGAAAAGAACCTGCATCTGCTCGCCGAGGCCTATCGCCGCCTGGTGCGAACCGGCGCCAGCGCCACCCTGGCGATTGTGGGGGAGGGGCCCTACCTGGAGGAGATGCAACGCGAAACCATCGATCTGCCCTGCATTTTCACCGGCCGGCTCGATGGTGAGGATTTGGCCGAGGCGTATGCTTCCAGCGACGTGTTTGTCTTCCCCAGCACGACCGACACCTTTGGCAACGTGGTGCTGGAGGCCCAGGCATCCGGACTGCCGGTGATTGTCAGCGACCAGGGAGGACCGGCGGAAAATCTCCTGCCCGGTGAGACGGGCCTGGTGGTCAAGGCCGATTGTGCCGATGCCTTGTACACGGCCATGGCGGATCTCGTGGGGGATGCCCGGCGCCGCCACCACATGAGCATGGCCGCGCGGCAGTACATGGAAAGCCGTTCTTTCGAGACGGCCTTCGACAAGACCTGGGAACTCTTCGGCATGGTCAACGCCCAGAAGAAACAGGCCATCGCCTGATCAGAACAGATCATTCTGAGAGCGGATTGATCTCCATCAGGGCGATGACTTCCGCATCCAGCAGGGTCAACCCCTCCACCTGACGATTGAGACGTTCCTCGGGAATCCCGCCATAACCGGCCAGGTTCCATGCCGCGATTTTTGCCGTGGTGTAACCGAATATTGGCATGTGTTCCTCCTCTTCGCATCCTTGATGGTGGTCTTCTTAATAAGGTTTTTCCTTTCCTCGACCTGCCCGAGGGGATATACTGCATTGGCGATATCTCGCAGATATATCCATTACGGAAAACACTTCTATGTACGGTTAGCTGGTGCCGGCGACCGTGCGGAATGGGCCTGTCGGTTATGGCATCGGTTAGCAACCCTCCTGTTTTCGTTACCGGTGGTACCGGTTATGTGGGCGGTCGCCTGATTCCACGGCTGCTCGATGCCGGCTACCGGGTGCAGGCCCTGGCGCGGTCGCCGGAGCGTCTGCGC
>NZ_BBCC01000067.1 GCF_001311845.1 Desulfosarcina cetonica JCM 12296
CACCACGGCCACGGCATCGCCCAGGGTCCGCACACGATCCTCGCACAGCACCGGCCGGTCGTCGACGACGTATTTCAGGCGATTGGTCCCCTGGATGTCCTTGGCCGTCAGGGTACCGATCACCCCGGGCATGGCCTCGGCCGCCGTACAGTCGATGGATTTGATCATTGCATGCCAGTGAGGACTTCTAACCACCACGATTTCGGCGGTCCCGGGCATGTTGATGTCAGCGGCGAACGGGGCCGTGCCGCAGGCCTTGGCCAGGGCCGAGGGCCGCGGATGGGAGACGCCCATGGGCGCATCGGTCACCTTGGGACGGATCTCCTCGGGGGTGATCTCGTTTCTCAGGAAACGGCCGGCCAGTCGCACGGCGGCGATGATCTTGACATAACCGGTACAGCGGCACAGGTTGCGCCGCAGTGCGTGTTTGATCTCATCGTCCGTGGGATCCGGGTTGACATCCAGAAGCGCCTTGGCGGCCATGATCATGCCGGGAGTGCAGTAGCCGCATTGGATGGCACCGGCCAGCACGAAGGCTTCCTGGATCAGGTGCGGGTTGTCCGGCGTGCCCAGCCCTTCCACGCTGATGACATCGGCGCCGTCAAGTTTCTCGACCTTGGTCAGGCAGGAGAGGACGGCCTTGCCGTTGACGATAACCGTGCAGGCGCCGCACTGCCCCTTGCGGTCACAGGATTGCTTGGTTCCGGTAAGATGAAAGTGCTCGCGCAGCAAATCCAAAAGGACCATGTCCGCATCGGCCACCACCTGGCGGCTGCGTCCGTTGATGTTTACGTTTATTTTTTTCACGATATCTCCCGATCGGTTAAATCACACCCTGGTCGAGCATGGCGTCGACCACCTTGACGAAACCGCTCCTCCCCATTGAGGAACATGGTCGGTTAGATCATTTTCAGGCCGTCGGTGCCTGAATCCATCCCAACGGCCGTAGGTTGCAGCGCTTACCCATTGCTAATTCTCCAAGTAGGCTGGCCTTATGCGCCCATTTGCACCGTCTATGCCATTTTTGAAACCGATTTCAATGTATCTTCGAGCCGGTTGAGGACTTCATCGATCTCCTCCCGGGTCACGACCAACGGCGGTTCAAAGCGGATCGCCTTGGCATTGACCAGGGTACCGGCGACCAACACCTTGCGTCGAAACAGACCGGCGGCGACCCTGTAGCCAACCGCGTCATCCTTGAAGTGCTGGCCGATCAACAGCCCCTTGCCGGTGATTTTCTCGTAAATCCCGGGAAAGCCTTCCGCCAGCACGCTGAGTTTACACAGGAAGTAGTCGCCCAGTTCCGCCGCCCGCCGGGGCAGGTTGTCACGCAGGGTGACCTGAATCGTGGCGATGGCCGCCGCGCAGGCCAGAGGGTTGCCGCCGGTGGTGGTGGTATGCATGAAGGGATTGGGTTCTTCCAACGATTTCCAAATCCGGCCGTTGCCCATGAAGCAGCCGACAGGCATCACCCCGCCGCCCAGGGACTTGGCCGCCATCATGATATCCGGCTTGACATTCCAGTGGTCCACGCCCCACAGGGCACCGGTACGGCCAAGGCCGGTCTGGACTTCATCGCAGATCATCAAGATGCCGAACCGGTCGCAGATCTCGCGAACCCGGGGCCAGTACGCGTCCGGGGGAACGATGGCGCCGGCTTCACCTTGAATGGGCTCGGCCACGAAACCGGCGATCTCGATACCCACCGCGTCGCAAATCTCAAGCTGCCGTTCCAGGGCATCGGCATCGCCAAAGGGCACGAAGAAGATCTGGGCGCCATAGGGCTGCAAGGGTGCCCGGAAGGCCTTTTTACCCATCACGCTGAGGGATCCCGAGGTTTTGCCATGGAAGGCTTTCACCGTGGAGATGAAGCTGTGTTTGCGGGTGTGCAAGCGGGCGATTTTAAGGGCGCCCTCAACCGCTTCCGTCCCGCTGGCGACGAAAAAGGCATGGTCGATGTCGCCGGGCGTGATCTCGGTCAACAGCTTGGCCAACACCCCGCGCAAGGGATCCATGAGCTCCTGGCTGGGGATACCGGACTTGAGCACCTGTGCCCGCACCGCCTCGACCACCTCGGGATGGGACCATCCCAGGTCAAGAGCACCATAACCTCCCAGAAAATCTAAATATTCATTACCGAAATGGTCGTAGAAACGTGCACCCTTGCCGCGCCATTCAACGGCACCGTAGTCCCCGGCCTCGGTCATGGACTTGCGATAATTGACCCATCCGGCATTGAAGTGATTGACGAAGTTCTCCTTGGTTTCCTTGGAAATCCATTTGGCCGTGGCCTCATCAATGGATGCGGAGTCCTGCTTGATGATGTCCAGCCATTTGGCTGAGTAGGCGAGCGCGTCCTTGTAGCTACGCATGATTCCTCCTTCTTTTAGGGGTGGTTGATCGGTCCGCAAAATGATTAATTGAACGTTCGTTTAATTAATAAGGGCACTAAAATTACATTTAAAAATAGTTAGTTGGTTAGTTAGTTAGTTAGTTGGTTAGTTAGTTGGTTAAAAGGCGCCGTTTTTCAAGGCTCTGATCAAGGTCCGCTTGGCGGTCCGGGCAAAGGTCTCAAAGGGCTCGCCGTTGGCCAGGTAGTGGTTGTGAATCTCCAGGCCCTCCATCAACGTCACGACATAGTCCGCCGCCTGTTTCGCATCGGTCAAGCGGATCACGCCCTTTTCGTTGAAGTCGGCCAGCTTGTCGGCCACAAAATCACGCAGCCATTCAAACATCACCTTGAAGCGCGCCAGGATTTTTTCGTCTCTCAGGCTGAGGTAGTAGAAACCGAAATGCACGCTGGGTTCCACCGTCCGGCTCCATTGAAACGAAAAGAGCATGTCCATCAACGCGGTAAACTGTACCTCGGGGTCGTCGATGTGGTCGAAATCAAGCATCGCCGGCGATTTGTATTTCTCGATCAAAAGCTCGACCAGCTCGAGCTTCATATTGTCTTTACTCTTGAAGTAATGAATGATCAGGCTGGGATGGATCCCGATTCGATTGGCAATCTTGGAGATCGAAGCGCCTTCAAGGCCTTCTTCGGCCAGCACCTGGTAATAGCTTTCCAGGATGTCGGGCTTCCTCAATGCAGCGCTTTTGTTTTTCCGCATGATTATCTCGATTCTTGTCAAGGATTTCCCGCAAAAACGACATTATGGTAATATGCGAATAAAAAATCAACAAACTGGTGAAACCGATCAGCAAATTTAATATCGTGGCCTGATTTTAACTGGACATTCAATTAAATTACGGTTCGAGATCCGCCGGACCCGTCTAGGGAGCATGGCCATGTTTTTCACAACCCATTTGATTTTCAATCAATCCAAACATGGCGAGCCTTTTTGGCGCAATTACCGCACGACGTTAAAAAAAAGACGCCCGGCGCACTTCCATGGATTGAGGGTGTTCCGGGCGCCTGGCTATAAATGCCATCCTGCATAATTATATGCAGAATGGCATAACCCCCTAAATGCCCAGATAGGCTTCACGCACCTTGGGATCCTGCTCCAGATCCTTACCAGTCCCCTCGTGAACGATACGACCATTTTCCAGCACGTAACAGTAATCCGAAATCTTCAGGGCCTGATGGACATTCTGTTCGACCAGCAGGATCGTGCGTCCCTGTCGGCTGAGTTCGCGGATGATGTTAAACACCTCCTGAACCAGGATCGGCGCCAGCCCCAGGCTGGGTTCATCGAACATGATCAGTTTCGGATCCTGCATCAGCGCCCGGCCGATGGCCAGCATCTGCTGCTCCCCGCCGGAAAGGGTCTGGGCCTCCTGTTTTTTCCGTTCGGCAAGCACCGGAAACAGGTTGTAGACAGACTTCAGGTTCTGATCCCGCCTCACCTTGGTCCGCTTGAGATAGGAGCCCATGCGCAGGTTGTCCTCCACATTGAGCTGGGGAAAGAGCTGACGACCTTCGGGGACCAGGGAAATACCGGCATCGGCGACCTCATGCGCCGGTAGGCCACTGATCAGGGAGCCGTTGAAACGAACGTTGCCCGAAAAGGGCTGCAATACCCCGGCAATGGTCTTCAAGGTGGTTGTCTTGCCGGCACCATTGGTCCCCAGGATCGTCACCAGCTGCCCTTCCCTGACGCCGAAACCCACATCCCAAAGGGCCTGAATATCCCCATAACGAACCGATATGTTGTCGACTTCCAATACATTCATGCGGCATCCTCTCCAAAATAGGCCTGGATCACCATCGGATCCCGGGCCACATCGGCGGGTTTTCCAAGGGCGATCTGCTGGCCGAAATTCAGCACCACGACCCGATCGCTCAGATTCATGATCACCCGCATGATGTGCTCGACGATCAGAATACTGATACCAAAGCCTTTGATCTTGAGAATCAGCTCGATGGTCTTGTCCGCTTCGGTGGGGTTGAGTCCGGCCACGACTTCGTCGAGCAGCAGCAGCGACGGTTCCAGGGCCAGGGCCTTGCTGATTTCCAGGCGTTTGCGACCGGCCAGGGTCAGGTTGGCGGCCGATTTATCGGCCTGATCGGCAAGCCCGGTAAAATCGAGGATTTTCCAGGCATGCTTTTCCGACGCCCTGCGGGTGCCGTAACGGCACAATCCGGCGATAATGACGTTTTCCAGCACGCTCAATCCGGGGAAGGGTTTGACCACCTGAAAAGTACGCCCGATGCCGATGGCGGCGAGTTTGTAGGGGGGTACCCCGCTGACATCCTGGCCTTTGAAATGGATGCGGCCCTGGGTCGGCGGGTAATAACCGCTGATCACGTTGAAAAGGGTCGTCTTGCCGGCGCCGTTGGGACCGATCAGCCCCATCACCTCGCCTTCGGCCAGATCAAAGGTCACCCTGTTGACCGCATGCAGGCCGCCGAAGGTTTTGACGACATCCTGGACCTTGAGGATTGTTTCAGCCATGCTCCGGCGCTCCTTTCTCCTGTTCGTCGGAATGCTCCGACGCGTCGATCCGCGGACGGGAGACGGATTGGGTCCGCATCCCACGGGAGGAATCCCGATAATTGATGAACGTGCCCCACAGCCCATTGGGCAAAAAGAGCACGGTCAGGGCGATGGCGACGCCCAGGATGATCAGATACAGCACCTGGTAATCGGATAGGTAGGCCCAGAAAAGGGTTTTGAAGGTAAACACGATCACCGCGCCAATGGCCGGGCCGATCAGGGTGCCGAGCCCGCCGACAACCGCCATGACCACGGCCTGGTCGGTGAGGATATCCCCAAAGGCGGAAAGCGGGTCGATAAAGGTGATCCAGTAGGCGTAAATGCTACCCAAAAGGCCGACGGGAACGGCCGACAGGACGAAGGACTGAACCTTGACGCGGGTCGGATTGATCCCCAGTGCCATGGCACCGTCCTGATCCTCCCGGATCGCCCGTACTTTGAGGCCGAAAGGCGCCCACTCGAGCAAAATCCAGTAAAGGGCGAAGGTCCCCCCGACCACGCCCAGCATCCAGTAATAGAAATAGCTCGGGTTCAAATACGGCGGCAGGCGCATGCCGTCGGGACCGCCGGTGATATCCAGAATCAAGGCCAACTGTTGCAGGGCCAGGGCCAGTGCCCAGGTGCCGATGGCGAAATAGGAACCTTTGAGGCGCAGGGTCGGCAGACCGACGAAAAAAGCGAGTATTCCGGCAAACAGGCCGCCCAGGGGGACGGTCAGGATGAAGGCCCAGCCGCCCAGCTTCATCAAGATGGCCGTCGTGTAGGCGCCGACACCGAAAAACATGGCGTGACCGAAGTTGAGGTAGCGGTATATCCGGCCAGAAGATCCCAGGTAATAGCATCCCGATCCACATGATGGTTTCCGTAGCGATGCGCAGGAAGAACGGACTGTCAAACACCAATGGCAGGCCGACCAGCACCAGGAGGAGCGGTAAGAGTACAAGGTATGCGTTTTTGCGCATCGGTTACCATCCTCTCCCGAAAAGCCCCTTGGGGGAAATCAGTAAAATAATGTAAAGAACCACGAACACGGCCAGCAGCGTGTAACTGGCGCTGAGATAAACGATGAAAATCGACTGGATCAACCCCAGGAACAGGGCCGCCCAGGGCACGCCGGGCAGATAGCCCATGCCGGCCAGGACCACGACGAAAAAGGCCAGGACCGTGTAACGCCCCCCCTCCATGGGCGTCATGGAAAAGATCGTACAGACCAATACGCCGGTCATGGCGCTGATCCCCACATAAATGCCGTAGATAATGCAATTGGTTTTGTGGCTGTCGACGCCCATCAATCCGGCCGACTCCTTGTGCTGGGCCAGGGCGCGCACGCCGGTGCCGAAGTCGGTTTTCTTCAACATGTAGTGCAGTACCAGGGTAATCGCCACGGCAAAGGCCAGGCCGGCCAGGCGCACGAAGGGCACGGTCAGGAAAAAGTCGCCTTTTTCAAACAGCCAGGACGAGGCGGCCAGCTTGGAGGGGATGCTGCGGCTGTAAAAACCGAAGATGGTCAGCCCCAGGCCACGGATGATCAACATGATACCGAAGGTAAAGACCAGGCCCATGAGCAGTGGGTTGCCGCGATGACCACTGATGACGCGCTGGATCGCGGGCTGGATCAGGTAGCCGATGCCGAAAAAGACCACGAAGACAACGGGCAGCAGGGCAAATGGATCCAGACCGGTCCAGCCGTTGAGATAGTACCCCAAAAACGCGCCCAGCATGATCCATTCGCCCACGGCGAAATCGATGATATGCATCACCCCGAAGACCAGCGAAAAACCGATGGCGATGGTGATGTAGATGCCACCGATGAGAATTCCATCCAGAATAACCTGTGGCAAGAGTTCCATATGTTGTCCTTCCTGCAGAAAACGCAGGGGGTTGAAGCAAAAGGCGGGGCGCAAACCCCGCCTTTTGCCGGGAAAATCATTTAAATGGGATCAGCGTTATTTTATTCCCACGCTTTCATGGGGTACTGCGCCGGTGCCTCCTGGTAGTCGGCCGGACCGATGATAACGGTCTTGCCACCCTGGATCTGAAGGCCAGCGGGGTCAGACCGGTGTTGGCATGATAGAACTCCCCTTCGTGGGAGAACTTGATCGGGCCGTAGAAGGTATGAATGTCCAATTTTTCCAGCACATCCACCAGGGCCAGCTTCTGGGCCTCATCCAGAGGGGGCGCCGCGCCCAGCTGCATGACGGCGGCCTGGAAGGCCAGACCGGCGGCCGAGCAGGCGGCCATGGTGTAATCCGGCACGATGCCGAAGGCCGCTTTGATGTCGGCGGCATAGCTCTGGGCATCCGGCCAGATCAGGCCGCCCTTGGTTTTCAGGGTCGGTGTCCACACCGATGCGCCGTAGACCTGCTCGGCATCCTTGCCCAAGGCTTCGATGAATGCCGGTTCGGTAACGCCGTAATGCATTAAAAGCGCCTTGGGGGCATAGTGGATCTGACGCAGGGCCTTGACCAGGCGGATCAACTCTTCGTCATGGCCACCGAAAGCGATCACGTCCGGCCGCATGGCGCGCACGGCCGACATGTAGGGCGTCAGGTCCTGGCCGGAGGGAACGATGTCGTATTTCATCACCTTGATCTTCAGCTTTTCGCAGGTATCCCGGAAAGTCTCCGCCGTGGCCTTGGAAAAGGCGTCGTTGGATCCGATGACCACGGCGCGTTTGGGCGGCGGATCCAGGGTGGCGATAACGTTGAGGGCACTCGAACCGGTGAAGTTGACCGGCGGAATGGTGCCGAAGGTGAACTTGAACTTTTCGCGCCAGATCAGCGGCGACTCGGCCGAACCGGTGACCATGGGAATCTTGTATTTTTCCAACACCGGCGCGGCCGCCAGGGTCACGCCCGAGGAGTAGGGCCCCAGGGCAAAGTCGATCTTTTCCTGGGCGGCCAGCCGTTCCGCCGCCGATGCGGCCTGGGACGGTTCGGACTGGGCGTCGCCATAGATCAGCTTGACGGGATACTGCTTGCCGTTGATTTCGATTCCACCGGCATCATTAACGCGCTTGGCCCACATCTCATAACCTTGCTTGGTCACGTTGCCACCGGTGGCCAGGCCGCCGGACAAGGATGTGATCACACCAATCTTGAAAACAGGCGCCTCGGCGCCAACAGCGCCCGCCGTCACCAGCGACAACGCCAAAAATAGGGTTATCCATGTCATTCGCTTCATGTCGATCTCCTCTTTATGTAGGGGGGTTATGGGTAGACAAGCTGATCGGCATCGCAGATAGCAACGGGCATACCACTTAGTGCCCCGGCCAGCCACCAAGCGCGGGCAAAACGCAGGTGATCAAACTGGTAACCATCCGCTTTGTAATGAAATCTGAACTTTTCAACGCTTGGTTAAAAAAGTCGCGCAGGTCGTCATAAAAAACCTGAAAAGGCTGCTCCGGCCCGGCCGAATCGGTGGGAAACCCTGTCAATCGACATTTTATGCAAAACTGCATATTCAAAAAAACCTGCATATTTGTCGAAAGGGGCGACCTAATTGTTGTATCATCCCAAACCGTATTTTTTCAGCTTGCGGGCAATCGTGGACTGGTTGACGCCCAGGGCCGCGGCCACCTTGGCCTGGGTGCCGTGTTTCTCCTGGGCTTCGGCAAGGATGCGCCGTTCGACGGTGGCCAGGGTCTGGTTGAGGTTGCCTCCGCTTTTCAGAAGGCCCAGGGCATAGGTGACCGGTGAAGAGAGGTTGGCCGTCACGGGCGCCGGCAGATCCGCCAGGTCGATCTGCGGCCCTTCGGCCATCACCACCAGCCGCTCGCAGATGTTCATCAGCTCGCGCACATTGCCCGGAAAATCGTAGAGCAGGAGCGCATCCAGGGCCGGACGGGTGAGACGCGGCGGTTTGCCGACCTTCAACTTGGCGTTGAAGCGCCCGATGAAGTGCCGAATGAGCGAGAGTTTGCAGTCCTCCCGCTCCCGCAACGGCGGCACAACAATGGGGATGACGTTGAGCCGGTAAAAAAGATCCAGGCGGAACTCACCCTGGGCAACCATTTTCTCCAGATCGCGGTGGGTAGCGCAGAGAATGCGCACATTCAGCCGGCGGGGAGCCGTCCCCCCCACCCGCGTCACTTGGCCGTCTTCCAGAAAACGCAGAAGCTTGACCTGCGAGGCAATGGGCAGCTCGGCGATTTCGTCGAGGAAAAGGATTCCCTGGTCGGCCAGTTCGAGATATCCGGGTTTACCCTTCTGGGCCGCGCCGGTGAAGGCCCCCTTTTCATAGCCGAAAAGCTCGGATTCCACCAACGTTTCGGGAATGGCGCCGCAATTGACCTGAACCATGGGTTTGTCGGCGCGCACCGAATAGCGGTGGATCAGGTTGGCGATCACGCCCTTGCCGGTCCCCGACTCCCCCAGGATCAGCACCGTGGAATCCACCCGGCTGACCTTGCGGGCCTGGCGCAAGGCCTGGACGATATTGGCGCTGCGGGCGATGATCTGCCCCGAGATCAATTCCTCGATCTGCATCTCCTGCATGTGCTGCTGAATCTGGTCGTTCCTGGCTACCTGGCTTCCAATTCCTCGCGCAGGTTGTCGATTTCGGTGATGTCGCGCTCGTTAACCACCACGCGGATGATTTCGCCGGCCGCATTGAACACCGGGTTGCCGGTCAGCATGAGCTTACGGCCCGAACGGGTTTCCTGGAGCAGGTTCTCACGCCGGCCGCTACGGAGCACCTTGCGGGTCACGGAATGGTCGATGTAGCCCTCGGCAACCAGCTCATCGATATTGCGCCCGACCATATCGGACGCGTGCATCATGTTCAAGCGCTCGGAAGCGGTGTTCATGCGCAGGATCGTGCCGCTGCCGTCACAAATCCAGAGCCCGTCGTCGCTGGAGGCGATAATGGCGTCCAATTCCTGGCTCAGCTCCTGGAAGGCGTGCATTCGGCGGGTGGTATCCTCCAGCTCGGTACGATCTTCGAGCACGCACATCACGCCAATGATGCTGTTCTGGAAATCCATGGGTGCCAGCCGCACCATGTAGGAAATCTCACCCGCCTGGACCGGCAGATTGCGCGCTTGCTCCCGCGTCTCCAGAACCCGGACCACGTGGGCCCAGAAATCCGGCAGGGTATCGGGCAGGCGGCTCCCCTGAACCAGTCCCAAATGCTTCTGCACCGGACGGTTGGAAATAACGACCGTGCCCGAGGGATCCACCACGAAAATCGCACTTCCCGAAGCGTTGAGCAGGGCTTTCGAAAACAGGCGCCAGCTGTACGCCGCGTCATCATTGCCGCGATCGGAGAACAGCAGCCGGCTTAGATCGGATGCCGGCAGGGCCGGCGGTAGCGCATGTGCATTCATATTCCAGCCTTAACCGAAAAGAGGGTTATATGCAAGATTGCATATTAACCCCCCTCGAGCGAACCGCCGCACCGGCCGCAATCCCGCACAGATGCCCCCACAACGCTTGTTCCACGCGATGGTACAAGACTTGCTTTTTATGAACCCAACGAAAGAACCCGCCCCCATTCCCATTGCCGACGGATTCGCATGCATGCGTGAGGGATTTATCACCCAGGTTTAACAGAAAAGTTCAACACAAAAAGTTCAACACGAAAAGGAGTCGTAAAGATGGCAGGTCGCAATCAGGAACTGCTCGAAAAACGCAAACGGAACGTGCCCCAGGGCCCCTCCAATCTCACCCAGGCCTTCATCAAGGAAGCCCATGGCGCCGTGATGGTGGATGTCGACGGTCGCGAACTGATCGATTTTGCCGGCGGCATCGGCGTCAACAACGTCGGGCACTGCCACCCCAAGGTCGTGGCGGCCATTCAGGACCAGGCGGCCAAGTACATCCACACCTGCTTTCACGTGGCCATGTACGAACCCTACGTGGATCTGGCGGAACAGCTCAACGCCCTGGCCCCCGGCGATTTCGACAAGATGACCCTGTTTGCCAACAGTGGTGCCGAAGCGGTCGAAAACGCCGTCAAGGTGGCGCGCTACGCCACCCAGCGGCCGGGCATCATCTGCTTTGACAACGCCTTTCATGGCCGTACGCTTTTGACCATGACCTTGACCAGCAAGGTCAAGCCGTACAAGTTCGGGTACGGTCCCTTCGCCCCGGAAGTCTACCGGATTCCCTATGCCTATTGCTACCGTTGCCCCTTTGGCCTGAGCTATCCGAAGTGTAACGTGGCTTGCGCCGATTACCTGGAAGAATTCTTCATCGGCCATGTGGCCGCCGAGCAGACCGCCGCCGTTTTGGCCGAACCGATCCAGGGCGAAGGGGGGTTCGTTACGCCGCCGCCGGAGTACTTCCCCAAACTCAAGGCCATCTGTGAGAAGTACGGCATCGCCCTGATCATCGACGAGGTCCAAAGTGGCGCCGGCCGCACGGGCAAGTTCTTCGCCATCGAACACTGGAACGTGACGCCCGATATCATCACCATGGCCAAGAGCTTTGCCGGCGGCATGCCGCTATCGGCGGTGACCGGCCGGGCCGACATGATGAACGTTTCGCATGTCGGCGGCCTGGGCGGCACTTACGGCGGCAATCCGATCTCCTGCCGGGCATCCCTGGCGGTCCTGGAAATCCTTTTGAAAGACGGCCTGCTGGAACGTTCCGCGGCCTTGGGCGAAACCCTCATGACCCGGTTCACCGCCCTCCAGGAACGCCACGCCATCATCGGCGATGTCCGCGGCAAGGGCCCCATGCTGGCCCTGGAACTGGTCGAGGATCGCGAAACCAAAACGCCGGCCAGCGCCAAGGCCAAGGCCCTGGTGGCCCGCTGCTTTGAAAAGGGGTTGATCCTGCTCAGCTGCGGCGCCCATGGTAACGTCATCCGCACCCTGATGCCCCTGGTGATCACCGACGCGCAGTTGGATCGCGGGCTTTCCATTCTTGAGGAGAGCCTGATGGAAATCAGCCCATCCTGATCCGGCGTGTCGGCCGGTCCCGCCGGCGCATGCCGATAAAAAGAATCCTGGCGACATAGGTTGTTATTGGTGCCCATCCAGAAACAGACAAGGCCATTTCTGGATGGGCACGGACTATTCCCCGATGATCTTCACCAGCACCCGCTTTTTACGGCGGCCATCAAACTCACCATAGAAAATACGCTCCCAGGTGCCGAAATCCAGGCGCCCCTCCGTAATGGCCACGACCACCTCCCGGCCCATGATCTGCCGTTTCATATGCGCATCGGCATTGTCTTCGCCGACATTGTGCCGATACTGCGACACCGGTTCGTGGGGGGCCAGTTTTTCCAGCCAGACATCATAGTCGTGGTGCAGGCCGGATTCATCGTCATTGATGAACACAGAGGCGGTGATGTGCATCGCGTTGACCAACACCAAGCCCTCTTTGATGCTGCTTTCGTCGATGCACTGCTGAACGTCGGATGTGATGTTGATGAACGCCCGGCGGGTGGGGACCTCGAACCAGAGTTCTTTGCGGTAGCTTTTCATAGAAAACTCCCTAAGTGAAAGGTGGCAACGGAGAGCATGCCACGGCGAATTATCGGAAAGCACTCAAATTATCCAACAGGTACATGAAAGAATTATGAAACCTATGGGTTGAGGGTAAACCAAAAAACTTACAAAGTCAAAGCACTTAATGATGGCCAAGTATGTGATCCGGGAGCAGCATGGATTTCTTGTCGCTTTCCATAGACCGGTAAAAATCTGGCAGAATAAGTAGAGTGTTGATAATTTAAGGTAACACAATAATTTTAGTCAGATATTTGGTTCCACACAACTGTACTTATCTTCCGTCTACACGAAATTTACATCGATTTTACACCATCCAGTCTATCACAACATTTGACAGGGCCGGCCGATGCAAGGTAATCTTTTTGTGTTTTTGTAAATTTAATTTCCTGATAAAGAATTGGTTTCAAATACGCTGGTAGGCTGAAAACGTCTATTTTATCCCCCTATTTGGGATGTTATACCTTCTATAGAATATCGATGTTTTGCCTCACATGATAAAGATAAAGTTAACTCCATATTGTTATTGACATTAGACGTATTTAATTATTTCCTATGTTTTGTTTGTAAGAAAAAAAATAACAATGCATATCCATTTTCTATGATAGTCTAAATCTACTATAAACTACAATTTTTCGAATACTTTTTATGATGACGAACATAAAATTTAATAATCGTTATTCTCGATTTGCATATGCAATGATTGCAATAGCAACGTTTTGTTTAATTAGTTGTAATTTAATATTTCTTATATTAATTGTTTTCACTCATATCAAAATAAACAATTTATATAGTGACAAAAGTTTGCTATTAGATATCATCATTATTAATTCTTTAGGGTTATATCTAATTCTACTATTTCGCGATTGGGCAAAAAAGCCACGAATATTAATATTTCGCAATTTTAATGAAGAATCTGTTTTACAATCCAATAAATATATTGTTTCTAATAGCTATATTTTTGACTTTATATCACTTCACCTCCTTCCACTGTTAAATTGTTTTAAATTCTCGATGGGCCTTGCTAACCCGCGTGTAAAAAAAGCTTTTTAATTGAAATTGATGGTTATGGAATATCAACTAAATTTCAAGGTAAGTGGAAAGAAGTTGTGTTGGATTTACTAAAAGATGCAATGCTTGCTGTTGTTGTAATGGATGAACTTGGGGAAAATTTAATTTGGGAAATAGATATAAGTATACAAATTTTGTCTCCCCAAAAAGTAATAATTCTTGTTCCTAAAAAACAGGAATTTATAAGAATCGTTGATGCAAATTATAAATCAACTAATGTTATAAAGTACAAAGTACCGATAGAAACTTTACATGATGTAACAGAAATATTGATTAAATCATTTGGGCCTGTATCATTTTTAAAATTTTTAACTATTAAACATCTTTTATCAGGCAGAACAGAAAACTGGCTTACTTTTTGTTATTCATATATAAGTATACTTTTTGATAGACCGCGTATTTTTAAAAAAATACCAAAAATTCAAATGACGGTGATACCATGTTCATACTGCCAAAATTGTTCTCACTTTATATGTAAATGTTGTAAAACTACTTGGTGTCGTACATGTCAGCGTAAAACCTTTCATGTTAAGGCTTTGACTATGTTTAGAATTTCATCGAGTAGATGTCCAGAATGCAAATCCGTTTCTGTTAATAGAATATAATTGTGAGGGGCGGGAAACAAAAATTAAGGAATTGTTCGATACTCCACGTAACAAACTATGCAATTTAGAATTCTTTCCTCTATATGGGATATTAATGTTATGAAATGTGAACATATACATTGTGCAATGATTACGATGGCTATTGTGTTTATCCCAATAGCTGTATATGCACATACAGGTGGGTTCGGCGGCATTGAATATGTTTTTGCCAGCCCTTTTTTCTTTTTCTGCGCCTTTCTCAGCTCTTGTCTTAAGCGCATTCTCTATGTGCCTGCAAAGGAAAGAGGAATTATCGGCAAGTTATCAATTTTAATAATACTCTTCGAATCAACTTCTTGGTTTATTTTTGCAGTTATCGCTTGTCTTTTAACATCAAAATTTGAATTTTTATATGATATTATTTTTATTGGTTTTTCTGTATTATATGGGGTGTCTGCAATATTTATAAATCTGCTTCTTTTTCGAAATGAAAATCAACGATATATGGATACAATTAAAAGTATTTCAAATTTATTTAATGCAGCTATAATTGCAATGTTTACACCTGGAATATTTATTGCTTTTTTGTTTTTATTCAAGTAAATTAGAAATTCATTAGCAGGCTGCAAAATTAGAATAGGTAATTTAGCTAAGCTACCCGATTCAAGATTTTAAGCTCCCTATGTTTCCATTAAAGATATACTCAACCCGTTCACCCAAAGTCCTTCATAGCCTCTGTGCAGATAACACCGTATGGCCAAACTTGGAAGCTGAGTCAGATACCGGTGCGCAAAAGGGTCAACTTGCCCTGGGCTTGAGGAAACGCGAACGGATCAGCAGCAGGGGCCGATCGATACGATTTAGCACGCTGGCGGCAACGCTGCCGTAAAACGTCCGTTCCTCGCCGCCCTCGCCATGACTGGCCATGGCCACCAGATCGGCCGACGTTTGCTTGGCGGTATTGATGATACCGGCGACCACTGCGCCCCGGGCGATGCGCACCTCGGCGGTGATGCCGGCACTGTGCCACTTGTCGGCGATGGCCTGCAAATACAGGTGATACTTCTTGATGAGCTCCCGACGCCTATCGAGGAAAGAATCCACATCGGCCACCTCATCGCGCTCGAGCATCAGATCGGAACCCGCATCCACATAAAGCAGAACGACCTCGGCATCGAAGCGCAGCGCCAGGCTCTCCACATGGGGCAGGATCGTCTCGGCTCGCAAGGAACCGTCCAAGGGAACGAGTATTTTCCTGTACATCATGTACCTCCTTGAGGTGATGGGTCATGAATCGTTTTACCGCTGATCCGAGGAGGAGAGAGAACCCTCGTCGCTGAGTGCTTCGAAACCGGAAACGATATCCAATAACTCGGCGGTGATCGCGGCCTGGCGCTGTTCCCGGAACTGGGCCTGGAGATCGCCTATCGTTTCCAGGATGTTTTTCTCGGCGGCCTGCATGGCTACGAGCCGGGCGGCATTCTCGCTGGCCAGGGACTGGGTGAATGCCCGGTACAGGGAGATAAACAGGTATTGCCGGAAGAGATGCGTGAACGTCGTCTCCCGCGAGGTGCTCAGCATGGGCAGGCAGTGTCCCGGCCAGGTTTCACGCCTGCGTTCATCGGCCCAGGTTTCATCAAGTGGCAGAACCCGCTGGAATACAGGCGTGTATCCACCATGCGCACCCAACACATGGTGGCAGATGAAGAAGGTTCCCATCTGTTTGGCCGACCACCACTGCTCGATGGAGCGGACCAGTTCGTGAATTTTCAGGTTGACGGCATTCAGGCTCCCCGGTGCCGGGAAATGAACGTCATGGGCCGCCCCCGCATCTTCTAATAGGCCACGCACTTTTTCCCCGACACTCCAGAATTTCCATTTCCGCCCCTTGGCGGACGCCGTCTTGGCCACCTGTTCGAGGGCAAAGGGCCAGAGAGATTCATTGAACTGGCCGCACATGCCCTGGTCGGAACCGACCACCAGGCAAACGTCCGTTTCGTTGGGGCTGCGGGGAAGCATGGGGCGCCCCAGGCGCAAAAATACCGTCCATCCCCTGTCCACCACACGGCGGTACTGTTCCAGGGTGTCCACGGCCCGCTCGTACTGGCGGATATTGACGGCGGCCAGGCTTTTCATGGTCTTGACCACGCTCAACAGATCATGGGCGGTCCGGATCCTGCGGGTCAGTGTCTCCAGCGTCGGCATGTTCCTCCTTGAACGGGCCGATTGCGGCAGTGATGAGATGGGTCAACCGATCCCACAGCGGATCGCCGTCACCGGCCCGGGATACGGCGTCTTCAAAGTCGGCGATGCCGGCTGTCGCCGCTTCGATGACGGCCCGCTCGGCCTCGTCCATGCGCCCTTCGGGCACCGCGTCCAGCAGCCCCTGGGAGACGGCAAACAGCACGGCAATCTGTTGGCCGGCCGGCATGGTGAGCCGTTCGTTCTGCCTGAGCACGGCGCGAACCCGGCGGCCGTGTTCAAGGGTTCGACGGGTACGCTCGTCCAGTCGGGTGCCGAAGCGCGCAAAGGACGCCAACTCCTGAAACTGGGTGTAGGATAGGCGTAACGCGCCAGCAACCTGGCGATAGGCGGGCAGCTGGGCCTTGCCGCCCACGCGGGAGACCGATTTGCCCACGTCCACGGCGGGCAGCACCCCTTTCTGAAAGAGTTCCGGAGAGAGGTAGATCTGGCCGTCGGTAATCGAGATCAGGTTGGTGGGAATGTAGGCGGAGATGTTTTGGGCCTCGGTTTCGGCAATGGCCAGGGCCGTGAGCGAGCCGCCGCCCAATTCCTCCCGCAGGTGCGTGGCACGTTCCAAAAGCCGGGAGTGCACGTAGAAGATATCTCCGGGAAAGGCCTCGCGTCCCGGAGGACGCCGCAGCAGCAGGCTCAGTTGCCGGTAGGCCACGGCGTGGCGGGTGAGGTCGTCGTAAACGATCAATACGTCGCGGCCCGCTTCCATGAAATGCTCACCCAGGGAGGTGGCGGCATAAGGGGCGATATACTGCAGACCCGGCGGGGCATCGGCGTCCACCACGATCACGACGCTGTACGCCATGGCCCCGTTTCGTGACAGTGCTTCGATGACTCTGGCCGTTCCAGAACTTCGCTGGCCGATGGCGCAGTAGATGCACAGGACATCCTTGCCGTTCTGGTTGATGATGGTGTCCAGGGCCACCGCGGTTTTGCCTGTCTGGCGATCCCCCAAAATCAGTTCCCGCTGGCCCCGACCGATGGGAATCAGGGCGTCGATCACCTTCAGGCCGGTTTGCAGCGGACGGACCACCGGCGCCCGATCCATGATCGGGGGCGCGTCGTGCAGCACGGTCCGATCGTCTCGGCTGTCGACATTTCCCCGGCCGTCCAGGGGCCGGCCAAGGGGGTCCACGACCCGGCCGACCAGGCCTTCTCCAACGGGCACTTCCAGCACGCGGCCGCTGCGGCGTACCTCGTCTCCGGCCCGGATCGTTTCGCTGGGGCCGAAAAGGATGACGCCCACCTTATCGGGCAGGATGTCCAGTACCATGCCGGCGACATCGGGCCCCACCGCGACCTGCTCCTCGAACTGCACCTGCCCCAAGCCGTCTACCCAGGCGATCCCCTGGCCGACCGAGTGGACACGGCCCACTTCTCCGGTCTTCAGGTCGGGTGAAAAGTGTTCCACCCCCTGTTTGACGGCCCGGTCAACGTCGGCCAGTACGTCCGCCAGCCCGCTCGTTTCCAGCCGGTGATGCTTCTGGTTCATGAATTCACCCGCACATGGTCAAAGAGACTTTCCATGATCTCGGCTTCCAGATCCTGAAGATAGTCAAGCAGGTTCCAGGCGGCCGTGCGGTCGCCCACCACCAGTTGAATCCCCAAGCCCAGCTGCGGATGCGCCTCCAGCCGGATTGGGGCAGCCGTCGGGAACCACGTTGAGAGACGTTCCCGCAGCATGCGGTCATCCTCATCATCCAGGGGAATTCCCGACTGAACGACGATCTCCTGGTTGGCTGCCGGGTGGTTCAGCGCATCTTTTTGGTCAGACACTTTTTCCATAAAGACCCGCAGCACCTGCCGGTTCAAGCCCTGATCCGAAAGATCCCGGAGGGTCTTCTCGCCGATGCGCACCACCTGCCGCGCCACCTGCCGCTTGAGCCGGTCGAGAAATGCCTGGCGCTCCCGGGAGATGCTGGTCATCCAGGCCTGACGCAGTGACGCCACTTCTTCCCGGGTCCGCTCCATGGCCGCCTCGCGCCATTGATCCACCTCTTCCCGGGCGTCGGCCATGAGGTTTTCCCGGGCTTCGGCAAATGCGGTTTTCTCCCGTTCCAGGGCAAGGGAACTGGCCTGGGCCTGCTGCTCCGCCTGTTCGGCCCGGTGCAAGGCGTCGGCCATCTTCTGCTCCCGCCGTTCCATGGCGCCGCGGATCGGCTTGAAAAGAAAGCGGTTCAGCAGCCAGATCAGGATGAGAAAATTGACGATCTGCGCTACGACCGTGAACCCGTCGATCAGCACGGTTTAGCCTCCGGCCGTTGAAAGAAAGTACTTCCAGAACGGATTGGCGAAGATCAGTATCATGGTCACCACGAAACAGTAGATGGCCGTCGATTCCACCATGGCCATGCCCACGAACAGGGTCCGGGTGATGGTACTGGTCTCGTCCGGCTGCTGAGCGATGGAACTGAGCGCCTGGGCCAGGGCGCGTCCTTCGCCGATGGCCGGTCCGATGGCGCCGATGCCCATGCAGATGGCGGCCCCCAGAACGGACGCCACTGCTACCCAACCGATTGCCTCCATAGCGGTCCTCCTTTTGTCTCTGGCAGTTCTTTTCTACCCTCATTCACAGATGGGCGCGTTGCCTCGTCCCGTATCGTCCCCATCCCGGTCGGCACGCCGGGCGTGTTTACGTCGTCGTTGCCACATCCATTCCCGCGCTGATGTATACCGCCGACAACACGGCAAAGATGTAAGCCTGGACCATGCCTGTCAAAAGTCCCAACAGCTGCATGAGAATGGGAACGATCAACGGCGCGATGATCAGCAGGATGGCGCCGATCATGGTGCTGCTCATGACGTTGCCGAACAGGCGCACGGAAAGCGCCAGGGTCCGGCTGAACTCGCCTATGATGTTGAACGGCAGCATGAAGGGGGTCGGCTGGAGATAGTTGCCGACATAGCGCTTTACGCCGATGGCCCCGATGCCGTAAATGGGGACCGCCAGGAAAACGCAGATGGCCAGTCCCGCCGTGGTGGAGAGGGACCCCGTCGGTGGCTCGAACCCGGGAACCACGGCCAGAAGGTTGCATACGGCGATAAAGAGAAACAAGGTCCCCAAAAACGGTAACAGGCCCTTGGGCCGGCGCGGAGAGATCTCGTCCAACTGGCGGTCGATGACGTGGACCACCACCTCGAGAACATGCTGCACCCGTGACATCCGGGCACCGGTTTGCAGACGCCGGCCGACCAGCCAGGAGCCGGCGGAAAGGAGCACCATCACGGCCCAGGTGAACAAAATGGTGCTGTTGACCTTTAGCAGGCCAAGCTGCCACCAGATGTGATCATCAGGGGTGAGTTGCATGATAAGAACCTTTTCTTTCAGGACCCAGCCTGCGGGTCAAAACGATGCGCACGAGGAAGAACCCTGCCAGGGTAAAGAAAAAGGTTGCCGGACCCTGGCGCAGGATGATCCAGAAGCCGGACAGGACCACGGCCAGGCGGGCGACCACACTGATCGCCAGCCAGCGCCCCGGCCGCCGTTTGCCGAGCACCGTCTTTACGGTCAGCCACAATCCGCCGAAATAGAACAGGCCAAGCAAGGTGCCCCACAAAAACGCCAAAACTAGTAAGATGAAATTGTCATCCATCATTCTTCCCTCTCCCGATCGATGGCGTGCTTTTCCCGCTTCACCCAGAAACCGGCGTTGAGGCATCCCAGGGCCAGGCCGATGACCAGCAGCATGAGCGTCCAGCTGTAGGGACCGGGCCAGTGAAGATCGATCCAGACCCCCAGGAAAATGCACACGACCGTGGGAATCGCCACGGCCCATCCCACCACACCGAACGTTCCCAGACCGAACCAGATGGGATCCCTTTTTTTCTCCCGGGCCCGCAGTTTGCGCTTTTCGACGGTACCCACGGCTTCCGGAAACGTTTTCCGATTTTTGACGGGTCGTCAGGCATTTTTCCCGAACTCCACGAATCGCCGGATGAAATCGGCCTCAAGGCGGGCAAACACTGCCCGGGTCTGCCGTTCGCGGTCATCCATCTCGGTGATGAAGCGATTCACCGCCGCCTTGAGTGAACCCAATTCACCGGGTATCGCCATCCGCGTGGCCACCTGCACCGTCTCTCCCTGTTTGACCAAAATACCGCCGTTGACCGCCAGGAAGTGTTCGGTGCCGTCCGGGGTCCAGAAAGCCAGGATGCCGGGTGACAGGGCGGCGGCCATGTCAAGGTGTCGGGGGCGAAGTCCGAAGGCCCCCTCCGGTCCCTGGGCAACCACCTTGACCACCGTTTCGTCCAGGCACACGACTTCCGGCTGGAAGACGGTGAGTTTCACCGTGTCACCTCCCCGATGCCGCCGATCATGTACAGGGCGCTTTCGGGATGCTCGGAAAATTCGTCATTGAGGATCCGCTCGCATCCGTCGATGGTTTCCCCGACGTCCACCAGCTTGCCCGCCAGGCCGGTGAACTGGGTGGTGGTAAAAAAGGGCTGGGTCAGAAATCGTTCCAGACGCCGTGCCCGGTGGACAGTCCGCCGGTCCTCCCGTGACAGCTCCTCGATGCCCAGCATGGCGATGATGTCCTTAAGCTCCTCGTAGGTCGCCAGAATGCGGCGCACCTCGCTGGCCACCCGGTGGTGGCGCTCGCCCAGGATGCTGGGTTGCAGCATGATCGAACGGGATTGCAAAAGGTCGATGGCCGGATAGAATCCCTCGCTGGCCCGCTTGCGCGAGAGCACGATGGAGGCGGAGAGATGGCTGAACGTGTGTACCGCCGATGGGTCGGTGAGATCGTCGGCCGGTACGTAGACCGCCTGAATGGAAGTAATCGCCGCCTGACGGGTGCTGGCGATGCGCTCTTCCAGTTCGGCCAGTTCGGTAGCCATGGTCGGCTGGTAGCCCATGCGCGAGGGCAGCCGGCCCAATAGCCCGGACAGTTCCGAACCGGCCTGGATGAAACGGAAAATATTGTCGATCAGCAACAGCACGTCGCGGCCCAGATCGTCGCGAAAATATTCAGCCATGGTCAAGGCCGTGTGCCCCACCCGGAAACGCGCCCGGGGGCTCGTTCATCTGTCCGAAGACCATCACCGTATTGGGCAGTACGCCGGCGGCGGCCATCTCCCGGTGTAATTCCTCGCCCTCCCGGCAGCGCTCGCCGATGCCGCAAAAAATGCTCATCCCCTTGTGCTTACCGACCATGTTATGGATCAGTTCGGTGATCACCACGGTCTTGCCCACACCGGCACCGCCGAAAAAGGCCCGCCTTCCCCCCCCGTTCCAGGGGAACCAGCAGGTCGATGGCCTTGATGCCGGTGAAAAACACCTCTTGCGAGGTCACCCGCCGGGCCAGTTCGATGGGCGCCTGGTGCACCGAGCGGTAGCCGAGCCCGACCGGTGCCGGCTCACCATCGATGGGCTGCCCGAAGACGTTGAACATGCGGCCCAAAAGCGCTTCTCCCACCGGCGCCATGAGCGGCTTTCCGTCGGTCCAGACCGGCTGGCCGCGATAGAGTCCGGCGGTGGCGTTCAGCGCGATACCACGGACCTGCCGTTGGTTGACGTGGACGGTGGTTTCGATACAAACGCCGCCGTCCTCGCCCGAGCGGATCAGTGCGTGAATCGGGGGCAGGGATTCCGGGAATTCAAGATCCACGACGTTGCCGCGGACAGACACAATTTGTCCTTGGATGGCTGCCGCGTCACGCTTCTGGTATGCAATGGGATCCATTTCTCATTAAAAAGCAGAATCCGTGCCAGGCAAAACCCGGCATAAAGGGCTGTTTGCGAACGTTTCGCGGCACTGCATGAAGCATTCATCCATTATTCCGTGTCCGGTTTCTTTTCAGGCCGTCGGATTTTTTCCATAATCTACCGACATTCTCCGATTCCATTTTGTTACCCACTGTTTTCCTTATTGTTTTCAAACCCGTGATTGGCGCGTTTCTTGCCGGTATAAAAAAGAAAACAATTCCTTCAAATAAACGGAGGCCGACCCATGACCCCTGCGACGGCTTCACCCGCTTTGTCATCACCTTCCCTCTCCCCCGCTACCCCTGACAAGCGCCTTCGAATCATCGACCGAACCATGCGCCTGCACGGATATGCGTCCCACGCGCTGATCGAAACGTTGCATGCCGTTCAGGAAGCCTTCGGCTATCTCGAACCCGACTTGATGCGCTATGTCGCCGGCCGGCTGAAAGTTCCCTTAAGCCGTGTATATGCAGTGGCCACCTTCTATCATTTTTTCACCCTCAAGCCCCCCGGCGAGCATACCTGCGTGCTGTGCAAGGGCACGGCCTGCTACATTAGCGGGACAGCCGAGATATTTCGAAAGGTCGAAGAAATGCTGGGCATCCATGCGGGGGAAACCACTGCGGATGGGAAGATATCCCTCATGACCGCCCGGTGCCTCGGTGCCTGCGGACTGGCCCCTGCGGGCGTGTTCGACGGCACCGTTGTCGGCAACCTTACGCTGGACACCGTTGTGAACAAACTTCAGGCATGGAGGTCACATGACGCTGACCATCGAGAATCTGCAGGAGATCGCGAAAACCGAAACCGATGCCGTTGAATCGTACCGCTATCGCATCAACGTCTGCATGGCCGCCGGCTGCCTCTCCTGCCGAAGCGATGTCGTGAAAGCATCCCTTGAAGAAGAAATCCGTCGGCAGGGGAAAGAAAAGGCCTGCCTGGTCCGGGGGGTCGGATGCCTGGGACTCTGTGCCGTCGGACCGCTCATCGACATCTCCCCCCTGAATGTCACCTATCAGGCGGTCCAGCCATCCGATGCCCCGGAGATCATCGGCAGCCTCACCGGCGCCCCGGTTTCCCGGCTGCTGCTGCCGGCCGATCAACCGTTTTTCTCCCGGCAGAAGAAAATCGTTCTCGAAAACTGCGGCATCATCGAACCCGAACGCATCGAAAGCTATATCGCCGCGGGTGGCTACGAAGCGCTCTACCAGGCCCTGAGACAGATGAGCCCGCGGCAGGTCATCGACGAGGTCACCGCCAGCGGCCTTCGGGGCAGGGGCGGGGCCGGATTTCCCACCGGCCTGAAGTGGACGACGGTCTACAAGGCGCGGCAGGCCGTCAAGTACGTGGTCTGCAATGCCGACGAGGGAGATCCCGGCGCGTTCATGGACAGAAGCGTTCTGGAGAGCGACCCCCACCGGGTGATCGAGGGCATGGCCATCGCCGGCTACGCCGTGGGCGCCTCCCGGGGCTACATCTATGTGAGGGCCGAGTATCCCCTGGCCGTCGAGCGGCTGCGCCGCGCCATCAAGCAGGCAAAGCGGTTGGGGGTTCTCGGCGAAAATATCTTCAACACGCCCTTTGCCTTCGACATTCAGCTGCGGCTGGGGGCCGGCGCCTTTGTCTGCGGCGAGGAGACCGCCCTCATCGCCTCCATCGAGGGAAGGCTCGGAAGACCGCGTCCCCGGCCGCCGTTTCCCGCCGAATTCGGTCTCTGGGGATGCCCGACCCTGATCAACAACGTGGAAACGCTTGCCAACATCGCCCCCATCGTCCGTCGCGGCGGCGGCTGGTTCGCCGGCATCGGCACGGAAAAAAGCAAGGGCACCAAGGTATTCGCCCTGGCCGGCAAGATCAATAACACCGGGCTCATCGAGGTGCCCATGGGGACCACCCTGCGGGAGATCGTTTTCGACATCGGCGGCGGGATTCCCGCCGGCCGACGGTTCAAGGCCGTCCAGACCGGCGGTCCCTCCGGCGGCTGCGTGCCGGAACAGTTCCTGGACATGCCGGTGGATTACGATTCCCTCAGGGAAGTGGGCGCCATCATGGGCTCCGGTGGCATGATCGTCATGGACGACGGGGCCTGCATGGTGGATGTGGCCAAATTCTTCATGGAGTTCTGCATGTCCGAATCCTGCGGGAAATGTGCGCCCTGCCGGGTCGGCACCACCCAGCTTTTCGGTATTCTGGAACGGATCACCGCCGGAGACGGAAGCATCGAAGATATCGACACCCTGAAGGAGCTGTGCGACCTTGTGGGCGCCACCAGCCTGTGCGGCCTCGGCCAGACGGCGCCGAACCCGGTGAAAAGCACGCTGCGGTATTTCGAAAACGAGTACACGGCCCATGTCCGCCGGCATCACTGTGAAGCCGGCGTATGCGCCATGGGAAAAGCCCGGGAGGCCACCACATGACACCCACCGCACCGATCGCCCAAAAGCCCAGAACGGACGTCAATCCCGTACGCATCTATACCTTGCGGATCGACGGCAGGGACGTCAGCGGCCGGGAAGACGAGACCATCCTGACGGTAGCCCGCCAGAACGGCATTTTCATTCCCACCCTGTGCCATCTGGACGGCCTTGCCGAACGGGGCGCCTGCCGCCTGTGCATCGTGGAAATCCAGGGGAGCCCGAAGCTGTTTGCCGCCTGCGTCACCCTGGTGAAGCAGGATATGGACGTGATCACCGACTCTGCGCGCATCCGCGACTACCGCCGCAAAATACTGGAGCTGATCTTCTCGGAAAGAAACCATGTCTGCGCGGTCTGCGTGGTCAACGGCAACTGTGAGCTGCAGGATCTGGCCGTCAAGCTCGGCATGACCCATGTCCGCTACGACTATCTCAACCCGCCCCAGTCGGTGGATGCCTCCCATCCCCGATTTTCGCTGGACCATAACCGGTGTGTTCTGTGCCTGCGGTGCATCCGTGTCTGCAAGGACATCGAGGGCGCCAGCACCTGGGACATTTCCGGCCGGGGCATTCATGCCCGAATCATATCGGATCTCAACCAGCCCTGGGGCGAGTCCGAAACCTGCACCGGCTGCGGGAAATGCGTCCAGGTATGCCCCACCGGCGCCCTGTCCGAGAAGGGAAAGTCCGTCGCGGAAATGACCAAACGACCGCAATTTCTCCCCTATCTTCAAATGATGCGAAAGGAAGCCGAGATATGAGCCCCCCGACCACAAAAACGCGCATCGCCACCATCTGGCTCGACGGCTGCTCCGGGTGCCATATGTCACTGCTGGATATCGATGCGCGCCTGGCGGCCGTCGCCGGCAGTATCGACCTGGTGTTCAGCCCCCTCGTCGATACCCGGACCTATCCGCAGAACGTGGATGTCTGCTTCATTGAAGGTGCCGCCTCCAGCGGGGAGGATGTCGAGAAACTTCACCTGATCCGGCGCAATACCCGGCAAGTGGTGGCATTCGGAGACTGCGCCGTCACCGGAAACGTCCCCGGCATGCGCAACCGCTTCGCCCTTCGGGAAGTACTGACCCGAAGCTACCTGGAGAACGCGACCCACCAGCCCCGGATACCGGACCGGGACATTCCGCACCTCTTTGAGCGGGTCCGGCCGGTACACGCCTTTATCGACGTGGAAATGTTTCTGCCGGGATGTCCGCCGGCGGCGGATGCCATTTTCGAAGTACTGTCGGCACTTCTGGAGGGTCGCCCGCCGGACCTGGCCGGCAGGGCCCGATTCGGATAACACCTGAACCACCAGCAGTAGGGGAGACTGTGATCAAGCGGGAGGTACGCCATGGGCAGTCAAATTGTAATCGATCCGGTTCACCGTATCGAAGGGCATGGGAAAATCACCATTCAACTGGATGCGTCCGGGCACGTCGAAGATGCCGCCTTCCATGTCACCCAGTTCCGGGGCTTTGAAAAGTTCTGCGAGGGCCGGCCCTATTACGAGATGCCGTCCCTGGTGGAACGGATTTGCGGCATCTGCCCGATTTCGCACGCCCTGGCGTCCGCCAAGGCCTGCGACGCCATCCTCGGGGTTACCGTCCCGGCGGCGGGACAAAAACTTCGGACCCTTCTGAACCTCGCCTCCATCATGCAGTCCCACGCCCTGAGCTTTTTCCACCTCTCATCGCCGGACCTGCTGCTCGGTTTCGACGGCCCGCCGGAAAAGCGCAACATCCTTGGCCTGCTGGAAACCCATCCCCAACTGGCCACCGACGGCATCCGCCTGCGGCAGATCGGCCAGTCGATCATCGAATGGCTGGCCGGCAAAAAAATCCATCCCACCTGGGTGGTTCCCGGTGGCGTGGGGGAGCCGCTTTCAACGGAAAACCTCGAGAATATCAGGGCGGTCCTCCCGGAGGCCCGGGACATCGTCCTGCGCACCATCGGGTGGTTCAAACCGTCCATGGAAGACTACCGCGAAGAGATCCGCACCTTCGCCAACTTTCCGTCCATGTTCCTGGGGCTGGTGGACCCCCGCGGCAACCTGGCGCATTTTGACGGGAACCTCCGGTTTATGGACTATCAGGGCAACATCGTCGCCGACCAGGTGCCGCCGGCGCGTTATGCCGACTATATCGGCGAGGCCGTGGAAAACGACTCCTATCTGAAGTCGCCCTACTACCTGCCCATCGGGTATCCCGAGGGCATCTACCGCGTGGGACCCGCCGCCCGCCTGAATGTCTGCGGCGGGTGCCGGACGCTCCTGGCGGATGAGGAGTGGGCCGAGTTCAAGAGCCTGGAGAAGGGCCCGGTGCTAAGCGCCTTCTACAATCATTATGCCCGGCTGATCGAAATTCTCTACACGATTGAAAAGGCCGAGCAACTGACAGCCGATCCCGACATCCTCAGCCCCAAAGTGCGATCCCACGCCCAGCCGAACTTCTTCGAGGGTATCGGTGTTGTGGAGGCCCCCCGGGGGACGCTGTTCCACCACTACCAGGTGGACGAAAACGGCCTCATCACCGGTGTCAACCTCATCGTCGCCACGGGCAACAACAACCTTGCCATGAACCACGGGGTGCTTCAGGTCGCCCGGCATTTCATCAAAAACGGGGAGGTTTCCGAGCCCGTCCTCACACGGCTCGAAGCGGTGATCCGGGCCTTCGACCCCTGCCTCAGCTGCGCCACCCATGCCCTTGGCATGATGACGCTGCATGTCCGGCTTCTGGGGCCCGACGGCCGCGTGATGGACGAAAAGTGGCGATAGAAGGCATAAGGGGTTTTCCAAATGCGGTTATCTACAAAGCTCAAGTTATGGGGGGCTTGAACGCGTCCAAAAACGTTTCAAAATAATGTTAAGTATTAAGTGTTAAGCGGTGGATCGGATCCGTTTGATTAACAAATTGGCAGTATTCCTTTCCTTAACACTTTAGACTTTACACTTAACACTAACCCTCCGACGATTTGGTTTATGCGATTTGCTTAATCAAAAATCACTGGAGCTTTCTGGAGAACCGAATTTCCAAATTTCGGGGAGGGAAGGCATGCAGCAGAAGACACTCGTGATCGCCTTCGGCAACCCCCTTCGCCGGGATGACGGCGTTGGCTATCGGGCGGCGCCACTTTTGAGCGATGCGCTTGCCGATGACGCGGCCACCGTGATCTTCCGGCAGCAGTTGACCGAGGACCTGGCCGTTGCCGTCGGCGAAGCGGACCGGGTAATTTTCATCGATGCCGAAATCGCATCCCCGCCCGGCGCCGTTTCGATTAGGCGCCTGCGCCCGCGGACCTACTTTCCAACGCGCTCCTTCACCGAATGACGCCAGCCGATCTCCTGGCATGGACAAAAGTAATTCGTGGCCGCGTCCCCCGATCCGAGCAGGTGACCGTGGCAGGCGTTGACTTCGACTTCGGGGACACCTTGACCCCGCCGGTGGAAGCCGCCCTGCCGGCCCTTGTCGAAGCGGTCAAACACCTGTGCCAACCCTGACTGCAGATATCCACATTCGGGTGATTCAGAATAATCAAGCGTCTTGATACACCTACGATTTTATAGAGGCAATACAAAATCCAAAACATGATGAGCATGATTCTATGCTTGAATGGATAGGTGGAAAATTCGATCCTGACGAGTTCGATATACACAATATTAACAATAAACTAAAGGATATGAAAGATTAACTTTTCTGATCGCAGTAGCCAACATCGGCATTCAGCGGAGCGCAAAAAGCGCGCGTCCACTGATGCCAAGCGTTATGGCACACCAACCATCTATATAGCCATATATTTGTATTGACAAAAATCCGCTCCGCATACAATATGTACACATGAAAAAGCGAACTGATTTTGAATGGGATCAAGCTAAGGACTTGATTAATCAAGAAAAGCATGGAGTGTCCTTTGCCTTAGCGCAGCTCGCTTTTCTCGATCACAACCGTTTCATTCTGGAGGATCTTGAACACAGTGATCTTGAAAAACGGTTTTATTGCCTTGGCAGAGTCGCAGATGGAATAATGACGGTTAGATTCACCTATAGATACAAAAAAATCAGAATTTTTGGAGCCGGATATTGGCGGAAAGGCAAACAAATATATGAAAGAGAAAATAAAATACACGGATGAGCCAGTTGGAAAAGTTAGGGTAATTACCGACTTTCTACCTTCACCTGAGCAACTCGCGCTAAAAGACGAAACAGTGAAGGTTACTCTATCACTTAGTAAAACCAGCGTTGATTTTTTTAAAAAAGAAGCCAAGAAATACAATACCCAGTACCAAAGAATGATACGCAGATTGCTTGATGAATATACTGCTCATCAATAACCTATAAGCCATAATCGGGTAGCCGGGGGTTTTTCTCCCCCAGCCCCCACACCACCCTAGCAAGCGGGTCCGCACTGGGCGGTTCCCAAAACCATCCGGGCCGTAGCCGGGAATTTGAATGATCGACTATAGTTCTTTGACAGCTACTACAGGCGGCCATTAGGGGCACAGCGGGTTCATATCGCGCCAAGCAAGACATGTCTGGCCGGTCGGCCCTATTTGCTTGAGCCTATGATCACTGGCACCTGCTCTGAGTTCGGCCCTTCGCCATGTCCCGGCCATTACACCGGGCGTTGGGCTACTATGGCCTCTGCTGACTTCTGACCGATCACCCGGGCGGTTACCCGCCAGGGCGTTGCTCACCAGCAAGCAGCCGGCATCCATCCTGGTTGCGCTCTTTGTTCTTGGCACGGCGTCGGGCAGCTGCATTCCCGATGCCGTTGGGACTTGGTCAACCGGTTGCCCCTTCCGGTAATTTCTGCGAACGGATGAGGATGTTGCTGATGGCCACTTGTCGGTCAGATCTCCCCGGATAAGAACGTGAACTGTCGCTGCACAACCGCGGCATTTACCGTATCTCCCGAACCCAGGGCTTCGTTATGTGGTGATAGCTTACCCGGAGACTCGGCCTTATATGCCATTTCTGTTCGTCGGCTCACAGTTTTGCACTCGGGCTTCCTTCAGACGCGCTCGCGGGAACGCCCTTGCCGTCGGCTAATGTTTCGATCGGACAATGGTGCTCCGGTCGGGTTCACACATAGGGGACTTACACCCCATAAGTGCACGCCCATGCCGGGCGTACCCCATCATTCCAGCAGACTCGCTTCGCTCGCTGCTGAATTCAAACGTTAGCGTGATGTAAGGAGGTGATACAAATGCCAGAATTCTACCATTGCCATCTTGTTGCCGAGGGCGAAAAAGGCCCAGGACATTACTTGAACGACCTCAACCTCGATATGCTATTTTCGGATATTCTTCTGCCATTCTCACGTGGAGAGCAGTTCATTTTCGATGGCTACATGATTGCTCCAAGCAAAGTAAGAAGACTTAAAGTTGTAAAGACACCCTCTCCCGCCAAAGTCTATATAGACCAACATTATGAAAAAATGCGGCGGTCAAATGTTGCGGATATGGCGACCATCCCAAAATCTATAGCGCTGACTAAAGGCGAGGACATAACGACTGAGATTCTTAAAAGGGCCAAAGGAGAGAGCGCTCTGAATTCATCCGTTAACGAGGAACCAGAGATGCAGGAAGGCCAAGCACTGAATCGAAAAATATTCGTCGTACATGGCCATGATATGACTTCGATGCATGAATTATGCAGAGTCCTCAAAGATGAATTCGCCCTTGAACCAGTCGTTCTAAGTGAGCAACCAAGTATCGGACTCGATACAATAATTTCAAAATTCGAACGCCTGGCTGAGACCTGCACAGCAGTTGCGGTACTCCTCACGCCGGATGACAAAATGAGCGAGAGCGAAACGCTTCGGGCACGGCAAAATGTAATTTTTGAACTTGGTTATTTTCTGGGGATGCTAAGGTCACCCGAGCAAAGGCGCATCATGATTTTCTCCAAAGGAAATGTAGAAGTTCCTTCTGACATAAATGGTGTGGTCTATCTTCCTTATCATAAAAGCATTACTGAAGTCTTTTACCAGATGAAAAAGCAAATAGAAATATGGGGATACTGAGATTTCGCTA
>NZ_BBCC01000068.1 GCF_001311845.1 Desulfosarcina cetonica JCM 12296
TCAAAGGGCGAAGGCCCCCGCGACGGCCGGCCCGAGGCTCGTCAGCCGGTGACGGCGTCACCCGTTGAAACGCGTGTTGATTCCCCGGTTCGGTTTGATTTGGCCGGGCAGGGCGACCGGGAGAACCAACCCGCAGCCGGCCAAGTAGGGGAACCATTAAGGGTTGAAAAACGTTCCGAGGAACCGGGGCGTTTTGTATCAACGGACGAGGGTTCCCGTGAGGGTCGGCCCGAGGCCCGCCAGCCGGTGGCGGCGTCAACGTCTGAGGAGGTGTCAAACCGTGATTTCGGCCTTACCTCCACGGGCCAGGGACGACAGGCGGCGCCACCCGACCCTTACGCTTACGATGACGGAAAATTAGCTTCTTCTGAAGGCTGGCAAGAAGACCAGGGTGAAATTTTACTTTCCCGCTCCCCAAAAGAGAAGAACGTCAATCAAGAGAGAAAAGCGGAACCAACGCCTTGGGGGATCGACAAAGACAGCCGCAATCCAACGGCGGCATCCGATTTAGATCGCCAAACGGAAAAGCAACACCCAAAAAGGGATGACACGGGTACGAAAGAAGACCGGTTTCAGTTTGCCAAACTGGCCTCCCCATCGGCCCGGGTGGAAATTGACAAGCTGGGTGCCGAGGAAGGGTTAAAAACTGATTTTACCGATGATCATTTTGCCAGATCACTTTCCCACGCTTTTGATACGGTTTCTTCAAACACCGCACAAACGACATTTTCAAATGGATCTCCTCAACCGGCAATGGATAGCGATTTTCAAAAGATGGTAATGGATCAGGTGGTCGATAAAGCAGTGATCCGTTCTACTGATGAAGGGTCGGAAATTCGCATTCAATTGAAACCGGATGCGCTTGGTGATGTCCGGATGCACATCACTTCAGAAAATAACCAATTGGCGGTCAAGATGGTCGTCGACCAGGTGAATACCAAAGAGATTCTTGAAAGCCAGCTTCACCATCTTAAAGCGGAGTTGGACAGACAGGGACTCATCATCGATAAAATCGAGGTGCTGGTCAATACCAACACCGAACAAAATCAGAGCCGCGAACAATTTTCCCAGATGAGTTACAACGGTGGCGGCCGCAGAGGCCCCGGTGAAGAGCGTCAGCGACATCAGCAGCAGCAACAACAACACGCCCAAAGTGGCGGAAGCAACCCGCAGCAATCGGCTGGTAACAACGGCATTAATTATTTCGCCTGATCTCGCGTTCAACATGGATTAGGCCATCCGGATTGCAGGAGGTAGTCGACAATGTCAGTCATGAGCGTATCGGATGTATACAGCCAGGCGAGTACAAGCACCAGCACCAAGGACGAGACGGTGATGGGGAAAGATGATTTCCTGGCACTTTTGGTGGCCCAGCTTCAGAACCAGGACCCATTGAATCCATCGGACAGCACGGAATTTACCGCCCAGCTGGCTCAGTTCAGTTCATTGGAACAATTGCAGAACATCAACGAGGAATTGTCTGGTTTCGAAGTCTATCAATCCACCTTGAACAACATTCAGACATCCGGTTTTATCGGTAAGACCATTACCGCCACGGGAGATACCCTTACCGTTGAAGATGGGATAGCCACCGACATCGCCTTTTCATTGGATGACAGTAGCGCCAGTGTCTATATCCAGATTTACGATGCTTCGGGAACCTTCGTGGCCGATATCGATGCGGGCAGTCTCTCCGCAGGTCAACAGACGGTCAGCTGGGACGCAACCGATGACAATGGCATGGCGGTCGGCGACGGGGTCTACACCTATTCCATCATGGCCGTGGATTCGGATGGAAATTCCGTCGATACCACGTCGTTTATCTCCGGCAAAGTGACCGGCATCGATTACGAGTCTGGAGAAACCCTGTTGCTGATTGGTGATCAGAAAGTTTCCATCTCTTCGATGATCCGCGTTGAAGAAAACGAAACAGGCGATAATAGCTAATATTTATTTAAAGTGAAGGAGCGTGAAAAATGATTGGTTCTTTGTATTCCGGAGTAACAGGCTAAAGGCCAATACCAGTGCCATGTCCGTCATCGGCGACAACATTGCCAATGTAGGCACCACCGGTTTTAAAACTTCCAGGGTATCTTTCGCCAATGTGTTCAGTTCAACCCTGAGCCAGAGCGGTACGGAGATCGGTAACGGCGTGCAGCTCACCGGGGTCAATGCCCAGTGGGACTCGGGTTCCCTGGAAAACACCACCAATGCCACCGACCTGGCCATCAACGGAACCGGTTTGTTCGTCGTAACGGACCCCGCTACCGGCGGCTCCTATTATACCCGTGCCGGTAATTTCGAATGGGATGCCCAAGGGAATCTGGTCACGACCGACGGGTACATTGTCCAGGGGTATAGCATTGACACCGATGGTACAGTTGCACAAACGACCTCGGGTATCGCCCTGCCCAACGGGACCAGCGAGCCAAAGGCCACCACGGAAATCACCTTCGGTCTGAATTTGAACAGCGAAGCCGAAGATGGGGATACGTTTTCCAGTTCCATCACCACCTATGATTCACGGGGCTCGGAAGTAACTTTGGATATCCGGTTTACGAGAGTCGTAAATTATGATCATGATGCTGATGCGACAACTGCCAGCTTGACTGGCTGGACATGGGATGTGGTGACGACCAGCCTTCCCACCGGAGCTAGTTGTGATGGCGGCTCGGGGTATCTTGAGTTCAATAGTGATGGGTCGCTTAATGAAAGTGCGTCGTTTACAACTTATACTACTGCCAATGTTGTCGATTTGAATGGTGATGGGACACCTGATAATACTGTTGGCGAAAATTCGGGATTTAACCCAATAATCCAGATATCTGGTTTGAATGGTGATGCCGCAGCTGACGATATGAATGTAACCTGGACGTTTTTAAATGAAAACGGCGATTCCGACGGCAGTATCACCAGCTACGGCTCAGAGTCCGCCAAAACCGCCCAGAGTCAGGATGGCTACGCTTCCGGCAGCCTGCAGTCGGTCAGTGTGAATGAGGACGGTATTTTTACCGCCGTTTACTCCAATGGCAGCATGATTCCCTTTTCCCGGCTGGCCCTGGCCGATTTTCCCAGCTATTCGGGGCTGGCCAAAATGGGCAGCAACCTGTATGCTGCGTCCATCAACTCCGGGAACGCGCTGATCAGCGCGGCCAACACCACCGGCCTAGGATCCATTTCCGCCAGTTCTTTGGAGATGTCCAATGTCGATCTGGCCACCGAATTTGTTGAGATGATCACCACTCAGCGGGCCTACCAGGCCAACTCCAAGGTCATCACGACCAGTGACGAGATTCTTCAGGAACTGATCAACCTCAAACGCTAAATTCCGAATCTGACCCAACGACCGGCCGCAGACAACTCCAATTATTCAAACGTCCTGCGGTCGGTCCCCCACCCACTCGGTCACTGCCGTCAACGGCTTGACTCAACGCTTTAAATATGACGCTGCCACCGTGATTGCCGATTTCAGGTCGCCGGCGTTTCTCACTTTTCAGCCATTTTTGCATTTTTTTGTGCCGCGGGCCGGCACCGGTCTGGCCCAAGAAAAGGCCCTCATTCATCGATGCTGAAATCCCCTCCGACCATTTTCCATATTCTCTCACTGACCTGGCCGAGGTGGCATGAAACATGCTGATTTGACATCATCGAGTTCGTAATTGCAAATTCTCGAGACGGACAAAACCATCGACGGAGGATGATGAATGTCGAAAACAATGCTGATCATCGTGATTTCAGTTGTACTTCTCTTTATGGCTGCCGTGGGAGGCGGGTTTTTCATTCTTTGGAACAAGATTTCCCAGATCCCGGCCACGCCAGCGCCCCCTCCAGCGGTTGACGTCCAAGAAGAAGAGAACAAAATCGGTCCGCTTTATTCTTTGGATACCATGATTGTCAACCTGGCGGGGCATGGCGGCAAACGCTATCTTCGCGTGACCATGTCGCTTGAGTTGAGCGATCCTGATGCCATAACGTCGATTGAGAGCCGCCTGCCGCAGGTCAGGGACGCCATTTTGATGATTTTACCCACCAAGACCTACGATGAAGTCAGCACCACAGAAGGCAAGGTCGCACTTCGCAATCAGCTGATGACAACGATCAACAGCCTGATGACCAAGGGCCAGGTGAATAATATCTATTTTACCGAATTCGTCGTGCAATAGGGTGCCCCATGGCTGATCAGATCCTATCCCAGGAGGAGATTGATGCGCTGCTTTCGGCAATGGACAGCGGAGAGCTCGATGTGGCCGAAGAGACGCCTGAGCCGGTCGTCGAGGTGCGTCCGTATGACATCACCGCGCAGAATATCATGCAACGCGGGCAATTCGACGCCCTTGAAGAGGTGTACGACAAGTTTATCAATCTTTACCAGGGATCCCTGTCCAGTATATTTCAGCGGGCCATCTCGGTAAAAATCATTTCCCAGGAAACGGTCAAGTTCGGCGAGTTCATCAAGGCCTTCTCCAATCCGACGGGATTCGTCATTTTCGGAATGGATCCGCTGATCGGATCGGCGCTTTTGGCCTTTGAACCCAATCTGTCTTCTCGCTGATCGACTGTATGTTTGGCGGTGCTGGCAAACCCCTGGAGAAAATCCGTGAATTCACCATGATCGAGCGCAGGATGCTCAATAAGCTGGCGTTGGGCGTGTTGAAAGACCTGGAGACAGCCTGGGATGCGGCCTACCCACTGCATCTTTCCATCCGTAAGGTTGAAACCAAGCCTGAGTTCGTCTACCTGGTCAATCCCAGCGACCAACTGATCATCGTGGTTTTTGCCGTCAGCACCGAGTCTTTTTCCGGCAATATTCACCTTTGCCTGCCGTATCTGATGCTCGAGCCCATTAAAGAGCATCTCAGTTCCAGTTATCTGCGGGAGAAGGACCGGGCCAGCACATTCGGTGACGAAATCCGCAAGCTGCTTGGGCGGACGGAGGTCAATCTGGTGGCCGAGTTGGGACGAACAGTCTATTCCGTACAGGATATTTTGAATTTTGAAGTCGATGATATCATCCGCTTGAACACCGGCCCGCAAAACAACGTGACGGTCAACATCGAACGGGTTCCGAAATTTCTGGGCATGCCGGGTGTCGTCAAAGGAAGCAAGGCGGTCCAAATTACCGATGTCATCGATCCGGATCGCGGAAAGGGATGATCCATGGCACAAAAACGAAAAACGGGAACGGCATCAACCGCCGCTGACGGAAATCCGAATGGCACCGATGCGGCGGTCTTGGACGGGGGCAGCAGTGAAAATCTCGATTTGCTGCTGGATATCCCACTTGAGATCACCATCGAATTAGGGCGTACCCGCATGCTGATCAATGACCTGTTAAAGCTCGGCCAGGGATCGGTCATCGAGCTTGGCAAGGAGGCGGGGGATACGTTGGAAATACTGGCCAACAACCGACTAATCGCCAAAGGCGATGTGGTAGTGGTGAATAAGAAGTACGGCATCCGATTGACGGAAGTGATCAGCCCCGTCGAACGGGTGGAGAAACTAGGATGAACACGACGGCACCGGACATGCTTTCGGCCGCTTTGCAAATGACCGCATCCCTCGGCGTGGTGCTGGGCCTGATCCTTCTGCTCCTTTACGGCATCAAAAAGATCGTCCGGGAACGTACGCGGGCCAGTGGCGGAAGATCTATCCGGGTGCTGGAGAACCACTATCTGGGTGTAAAAAAAAGCATCTGCATGGTGGCTATACCCGGTAAGGTGTTGGTGTTGGGGATCAGCGCCGATCGGATTCAACTGCTCGATACGTTGGATGAAGCGGTCTGCGATGGGAAAGACGCCGGCGATCAACAGCGGACCTTCGGCCCCATGCTGGTCGAACGCTTGAAACAATTCGGCAGCGGGCGAACGGGAAAGGAAGACCGGTGAACCGACATCCATGGCCAACCCAGGCAAGAAAAACGCGTTGGCAAGGATCCTGCCGGCATGCGAGGTGGGCACTTCTGGCCTTCAGCATTTCAGGGCTGATCCTTTTGGCCGGCAGCGCCTGGGGACAGACACCGCCGGCTCCGCTGATCAGCATCGGTCTCGACCAGGGGAACGATCCGGGGAAGATGACCGTGGTGATGCAACTGTTCCTGCTCATGACCGTGCTTTCCTTGGCTCCGTCGATCCTGATCATGCTGACCTCCTTTACCCGGATCGCGATTGTCTTTTCGTTGTTGCGGCAGGCCATGGGAACGAACCAGCTGCCACCGAATCAAGTGGTGATCGGCCTCTCCCTCTTTCTGACGTTCTACATCATGACGCCGGTATGGAGCCAGATCAACCAGGAGGCCTTGCAGCCCCTGCTGAACAAACAGATCGGTCAGACGCAGGCATTGGAACGCGCCCTGGTTCCGATCCGTAAATTCATGATTTCCCAGACCCGTGAAAAGGATTTGGCACTTCTTGTGAATATTGCCAAAATAGCGCGCCCTGCCAATGTGGATGAAGTTCCGACAACGGTATTGATTCCGTCTTTCATCATCAGTGAACTGAAAACGGCGTTTCAAATCGGCTTCATGCTTTACGTGCCATTTTTAATCATCGACATGGTGGTGGCCAGCGTCCTGCTCTCCATGGGCATGATGATGCTGCCGCCCGTTATGGTTTCGCTTCCCTGTAAATTGATGATTTTCGTGCTCGCCGATGGCTGGTATCTTATTGTCGGTTCGCTGGTGAAAAGTTTTGGTTGAAGGAGAATGATCAATGACCCCTGAATTTGTAACCAGTTTTTTCTTGGAAGCCATTAAAACCACCATCCTGTTGGCAATGCCCATGCTGGCAGTGGGGCTGATCGTCGGTATCCTGGTCAGTATGTTTCAAGCCGCCACGCAGATTAATGAGATGACCATGGTTTTTGTCCCCAAAATGCTGAGCGTGGCCCTGGCCCTGCTTTTTTTCTTCCCCTGGATGATGAAGCTTATCATCGGATTCACCCAAAACTTGCTGATCAATTTGCCGACCTACATCCGTTGATGGTTGACCATGGCGACGCTGAACATCCCCCTGGAGACATTGTTCACAGTGATTCTGATTTTTCTCAGGGTTGCCAGCATCCTTTTCAGCGCACCGATCTTTGATAGCGGAACCATCCCGGTCACCTTCAAGGCGGGTCTTGGACTAGCGGTCAGCCTGCTTCTGCTTCCCGTGGTTCATTTGCCGGTCGATCTGTCCGGTTTGAATCTTTTGGGCGTTACATTGAGCGTCATTTCCGAGGTTTTCATCGGGTTGGCCATCGGTTTTTCAGCAAAACTGTTTTTCACCGGCATTCAACTGGCCGGGCAGATTGCCGGCTACCAGATGGGAATCGCCATCGCCAACGTGGTCGATCCGGTCACCAGCGCCCAGATTCCGGTGCTGGGCCAATTTTACAATCTGACCGCCATGCTGCTTTTTGTCACGGTCAACGCCCATCATATGTTTTTCAGGGCCTTGGTGGACAGCTACACCCTCATTCCCCTTTCTTTCATTCACATCAACCCCTCCTTGGTAGAAGTGATGATGAAGTTGGCGGCGAATATGTTTGTCTTGTCCATCAAAGTCGGCGCCCCCCTGATCGCGGTCCTCTTGATGACCAGTGTCAGCCTTGGCCTGGTCGCACGGACCGTTCCACAGATGAACGTTTTTATCGTCGCCATGCCGCTCAAAATCGTCATCGGCCTGGTATTCATGATGATAACGGCGCCTCATTTAACGGCTTTTATGATTGACCTGTTCGCCTCCTTGCGGACGACCGTCTATACGCTCTTGCACCTGATGGCCGGTTCGGGGTGATTCATGGCCGGTGATTCGTCACAAGACAAAACCGAAGATCCTACCGGCAAAAAGCTATCTGACGCCCGTTCAAAAGGCGATGTGGCGCGAAGCCGGGAATTCCCCTCGGTGTTTGTGCTTTGCGGTGGGATTGGCGTGCTTTTTTTCGGCGGCGGGTGGATGCTGGAACAAATGAATGGGGTGATGCGGACCATGTATCAGAATGCCGGTTCACTCAGCATCAGCGTCGAGAACATGAATACCCTGCTTTGGGACATCCTTGTGGACGCCTTTGTGATCCTGATCCCATTGATGCTGGTGGCGATGATCGTGGGCATTGCCGGCAATGTGATCCAGTTCGGGTTTGTTCTGACCGGCGATAAACTGACACCCGATTTTGCCAAGATGAATCCCATCAGCGGGATCGGCAAGTTGTTCTCCTTGCGGTCCCTGGTGGAATTGGTGAAGTCCATCATCAAACTGCTGATCATCGGGGGTGTGGCGTATGCCGTGATGTATCGCTTCCTGGATCAGATTCCCGGCTTGATACGGCTGAGTGTCGGTGGAATCCTATCCTTTATTGGCCAGGCCGCCTTCAAGATCAGCATCTATACCTGCATGGTTTTGTTCATCATGGCGATACTCGATTTCGCCTATACCAAATGGCAGCACCATCAGGATATGAAGATGACCAAGCAGGAGGTCCGGGATGAGCACAAACAGCAGGATGGCGATCCTGCCGTCAAGGCCCGAATCCGGTCCGTCCAGCGTGAAATGGCCCGCAAGCGAATGATGGAAGCGGTTCCTGGCGCCACCGTGGTCATCACCAACCCAACCCATCTGGCGATCGCCCTGACCTATGAAGAGGGCATGCATGCCCCCACCGTCGTGGCCAAGGGGGCCGGTTTTGTTGCTCAGAAAATTAGGACCCTCGCCCAGGAAAACGATGTCCCCACGGTTGAAAACAAACCCTTGGCCCGGGTGCTGTACAAGTCAACGGAGATTGGTGATTTCATCCCACCGGACCTGTATCGCGCGGTGGCTGAAATTCTTGCCTACGTCTACCGCCTCAAAGGACTCGCCCGCGGGTGAACCGTTTTTGCGCCTTGCCCACCATCTCCGGATAGGCGGCCGGTTGTCATTCCCGTACAGGGACAAGAAATTGACACCTCACCGAATGGCGAGCGCGATTCACCGCGGGCAATCCTCTCCTTGACGCTTCAGAATGGATTTTAAAATAAAAATATTAGAAGTATTTTAGATGGTTAGGATCGCCATGGGGCGCTGTGGGTGCTTTTTCAGGCTTCGGCATAGAAAATGCTAATCCAGAAGTCAACCGCATCGCCGAGAAAGAGAGCCAGCGACCCTATGGAAATTGCCGCCCAAAAACAGGCATTCAATCGTTTCACCCTTGTCACAAAGAACACCGATGTGCTGATCGGGTTTGCGGTGATGGTCATTTTAATGGTCATGATCATCCCCATCCCATCGATGCTGCTGGATCTGTTCCTGTCCTTCAACATTACCCTGGCGATGGTCATCCTGCTGGTGGGTATGTACATTCTTCGCCCGTTGGATCTCTCTTCCTTTCCATCGCTGTTGTTGATATCCACCCTGTTCCGCCTCTCCCTCAATGTCGCTTCCACGCGGCTGATTCTCCTGCATGGCAACGAAGGCCCCCAGGCGGCGGGCAAGGTCATCATGGCTTTTGGCGGTTTCGTCGTGGGTGGCAACTACGTGGTCGGGCTCATCGTTTTTGTCATTCTGGTGGTGATCAATTTCATGGTGATCACCAAAGGTGCCGGCCGAATCGCAGAAGTGGCCGCCCGCTTCACCCTGGATGCCATGCCGGGCAAACAGATGAGTATCGACGCCGACCTGAATGCCGGCTTGATTGACGAGACCCAGGCCAGGGATCGTCGCCAGCAGATCAGCCGAGAAGCAGAGTACTATGGGGCCATGGACGGCGCCAACAAGTTCGTCCGCGGCGACGCCATCGCCGGTATCATCATTACGCTGGTCAATATTTTGGCGGGGCTGACCATCGGCGTTTTTCAAAAGGACATGGCCTTTGCCGATGCTGCCCAGAACTACACCCTGCTAACCGTTGGCGACGGATTGGTCAGCCAGATCCCGGCGTTGATCATTTCGACGGCCGCCGGTATCGTCGTCAGCCGGGCCGGCGCCGAGAACAACCTCGGGCTGGAAATCGGCAGCCAGTTGCTGGTTCAGCCCCGTGCCTTCGCGGTTGCCTCGGTCATGCTTTTTTGTTTTGGTCTGGTGCCGGGATTGCCGACGGTCCCCTTCCTGATCCTTTCCGTCACCGCCGGCCTGGTTGCCTACCTGGTGTTCCAAACCCAGCGGGCCAAGCAGGAAGAAGCTCGTGAACTCGCCCTGCAACGCCAGAAGAAAGCCGAAGAGAAACCCCCCGAAACGTTCAAGCCGCTGCCACCCGTGGATGTCCTGGCCCTGGAAGTCGGCTATGGTTTGATTCCGCTGGTGGATGTCGAGCAGAACGGCGAACTTTTGGAACGGATTAAATCCATTCGCCGGCAGATCGCCCAAGAGATCGGTATCGTGGTGCCGTCGATTCATATTCAGGACAACATGAAATTAAAACCGGGTGCGTATTCGATTCTGCTGAAGGGAATCGAGGTGGCCAGTGGTGATTTGATGATCAATCACCTTCTGGCGATGAATCCCGGATCGGCCGATGAGAAGATCAACGGTATCGCCACCCGTGAACCCACATATGGTCTCGATGCCTTTTGGATCAAACCCGCGGCGCGTGAGGATGCCAATGCCAAAGGATATACGGTGGTGGATCTGGCGACCATCCTGACCACGCATATTTCGGATGTGATCCGTCACCACGCCAATGAATTGGTCGGCCGCCAGGAGATCCAGAAGATGCTCGATACCCTGAAGAAGAGCCACCCCAAAGTGGTGGAAGAGCTGGTGCCCAATTTGATGTCCGTGGGTGGCGTGTTGCGGATTGTCCAGAATTTGCTTCGCGAGCAGGTCCCGGTACGGGATATGCTCACCATTATGGAGACGCTCGCGGATTGGGCACCATCCATCAAGAAGCTGGATATTCTCACCGAATATGTCCGCCAGGCGCTGGCCCGGACCATCACCAGCCTGCATCTGGCCGAGGATGGACAACTCTACGTACTGACCCTCAGCCCGCAAGTAGAGAAGAAGATCGCCGAGTCCCTGCAAAAGAGCGACCAAGGGCCGGTGCTGGCCATCGATCCGACTTATGCTAAGTCGATCATGGATGATCTTGGCATCAAACTGGAAGATTTCAAACGTCTGGGAACCGCCCCGCTGATGGTCTGCTCGGCCCAGATTCGAGGCCATCTGAAAAAACTGGCGGATCGATTCATTCCGGGGCTGACGGTTCTTTCCTATGATGAAATTGTGACTACCGCAAAAATAAAAATAGTTGGAACAGTGGAGGCCTCGGATGCAGATTAAGCGCTTTGAAGCTGACGATATGAATGACGCGTTGCGCCAGGTCAAACGGGAGTTTGGCGATGATGCAGTCATCTTATCGGCCAAGGAAGTCCGCCCTGGCGGTTTTTTCAGTGCGCTGAGGAAAAAGCAGGTGGTGATTACCGCGGCGATGGACTACCAAGCCAAGGATGTCCAACAGCGGCGTCAATTTTCCGGCATCTTGTCGCAGCAGATGGAGGATGATCCCTCGCCCCGTGATCATGTTTCGCTGTCCCGTAGCGCAACCGAAGCAAAGTTGCCCCCGGCGGCCCGCCAGCCGCTGCGCCGATCGAGACAGCAGCCCCGGAAGCAAAACCCATAGATCCCCCCTCAGGATCAGAAACGCTGGCCGAGGCCCAACGGCTGGTATCGGCCTTGTCGGCCTTGCGGCGTTACGGTATGTCGCCCGCCGCCACGCCAATGCCTCCCGAGACGGCGGCAACAACGGCAACACGTGTTGCGGAACATGTTCAACTACCGCCATTTTTGGCCCATCCTTTCTATTGCCTGGAAAACGGCCAAACCCGAATTGCCTTCGTGGGACCGTCCGGCACCGGGAAGAGCAGCATGGTGGCCAAGCTGGCGCAGCATTGCCAGACCGTCGAGAAAAAACAAACCGCCTTGATCAGCCTTGATCGTTTCCGTATCGGAGCAAATGGCCTTCTTGAAAATGTGGCTCGGATCATGAACCTCACTTTCGTGCTGGTCCGTAATCTCGAGGGCCTTCGAAAAGCATTGGGTGAATTCGCCGAGCATGACGTGGTGTTGATCGACACGCCGGGAATCGGGGCGCGGGACCAAACCCTGCTGGAGGATGTCTTTACTTTATTGCAAACGGTCAATCCGGATGAAACCCATCTGGTGATCAACGCCACCGTCCGCCGCAACGTCATCCAGCGTGCGGTGGATACCTTTTCCGCCATGGGCATTAACCGGCTGTTACCCACCCATCTGGATGAATTGGGCATGGATGCGTATCAAAGTAATGGTGCCGCAGCGGATCTATATGCCACCACACGGCTGCCAGTGGCCTTTTACGGCACGGACGTGGACTTGTTCGATGGCTTGCAAGAGGCCCGGCGCACAAACGATGCCGATGGGCAATCGTCGCCTTTTTCAATGTCAACGCCAACGGAACGCCAGGTGTTGGCCGAGTCCTGTCGGGACATCGAAAGCATGCCGGATCCCCCTGAAGATTCCGAAGACACCGATGCAATTCGATTCCTGGCCAACCGAAATTCCGAACTGTTTCATCATCCTTCCTGTAAATCCGTGAAACGGATCAATACGGAAAATATTATCGCCTTTAATAGCGCCGAGCAGGCCATGGACGAAGGGTTTAAACCCTGCCGCGCCTGTTGCTATGACAGCATTGTCAATAAATCGGCCTTCCAGCCGTATGCTTTTCAACGTGCGAGTGCCATTTAACCTGGAGACGATACGGTAATGCCAATTTTTGAAAAAGCAGGACAGATCATTAACCTGAACCAGAAGAGACAACAAATGCGTTCTAAGCCGGGGAATGGTGCGTCGCCAAAACCACAGGCCAGGGTTATTGCCATTACCAGCGGCAAGGGGGGCGTCGGCAAGACCAATATTGTCGCCAATCTCGGGTATGCGCTGTGCAAAGCGGGAAAGCGCGTGTTGATTTTCGATGCCGATCTGGGGCTCGGAAACCTGGATGTCCTTCTCGGACTGACGCCCCGCTATAATCTTTCGCATGTGGTGGAAGGGGTGAAGACACTGCCCGAGATCGTCATCAACGGGCCCGGAAATTTGAAAATCCTGCCGGCATCTTCAGGCATCCAGGAGATGACGCGGTTGACGTTTTTCCAGAAACTGGAGATCTTCAATGAACTGAACGCCCTGCTTTGCAATTACGATATCGTGCTCATCGATACCGCGGCCGGGATCTCTTCCAACGTCCTTTATTTCAATACCTCGGCCGATGAAATCATGGTGGTGGTAACGCCCGAGCCACATCGATCACCGATGCCTACGCCTTGATGAAAGTCCTGTCGGTCAAATACCAAGAGAAGCATTTCCGTCTGATCGTCAATCTGGTGAAAAATGCCAGAGAAGCCGATGAGGTCAGTCGACAACTGTGCCTGGTGACCAATCGGTTCCTGGATATATCGGTTGAACATTTTGGCAGTATTATGGCCGATGAGAATGTCAAGCTCGGCGTGCGCAAACAGAAAGTGGTCAGTGAGTGGGCACCCATGACCCACGCCAGTCGTAACTTAAGCGAACTGGCCCACCGACTGATCCGTTCTCAGCCCATGATCCAACGGCAGGAGAATCGTCCGTTAATCTGGCAGGATACCATGTGAAGCGTAAGCCACATGAGAAGCAGGATGACCCGGACAAATGCTCTCTCTCACCATGCCCTCGGCTAGAACGGCCTTTGGACGCTTCGCCATTGTCCGCTAATAATGGTGAATTGCGTAAAAGAAATAGCGGAAGAATTCCTTAAAATGGAGTCTCAACATGGATCTGGCACAAAAACGAGAAGAAACCTTCGCAAAAGACAATCATCTTCTACGAAATCAGATCATCAACGAATACCTTCCCTATGTGAAGCGCATCGTTAACCGTATCGCCGTGCATCTTCCGGCCACCATCGAGGTCGATGACCTGATCAACGTGGGGGTGATCGGGTTGATTCAGGCCATTGAGCGATACGATCCGTCCCGGGATAACAAATTCATCACCTATGCGGTATTTCGCATCAAGGGCGCGGTGCTGAGTGAGTTGCGCTCCCGCGATTTTCTGGGACGTACGACCCGGCGCAAGATCAGGGACCTTGAGAAAGCCTATCTCAAACTGGAGCAGAAACTGGGCCGCGAAGTGAGCGACGAAGAGGTGGCCCGGGAAATGGACATGGATCTGGACCAATTCTATAAGGTCAAACGCATGTCCAGTATCTCTTTTGTCAGCTTCGAGGAGATTGGCCACACGGCAAGCGGTGATGCGGCTTCCATGTCCGGTTCAATGAGCACGGGAGATATGACGGACGCCCTTTCATTGACCACCATGAAAGAGATCAAGTCCACCATCGCCAAGAATATTGACCTGTTGCCGGAAAAGGAAAAACTGGTCATCTCGCTATACTATTCCGATGAACTGACCATGAAGGAAATCGGCCAAGTCCTCAACATCACCGAATCCCGGGTCTCTCAAATTCATGCCCAGGCAATTATCCGGCTGCGGAGTAAATTGCGCCGTGAAGGGCTCCTGGAAGAATAACCGGACACCTGTTTTAAGCCTAACCCGTAAATCACCAGAAGAGGTGAACATGATTCAGCTCAGCTATGAAGTCTGCGGCGTCATTCTTGGCGTATTGTTGATCGGTATTCTGATTGCGGCCGTCATGGTTCGGCGCAAATTGCGCATGGCTGCTCCGGGTTCGACGGTTGTGACCGCCGACGAGATCAGTCCGCGCCATGAACTGGAGCACCGTGCGTTGGTCTACCTGATGACGCAAAAGACAGATTCGATCTTGGCGGCATTGGGTCAGACGATTGCGCAGGAGCGGCAGAAACTGGGTGTGTTTGTCAAAAATCCGGCGGTTGTGTCGGTTGCCGACGAGATGGCCGCCAAGCCGTTGGCTGTCAATCCGCAACCACCATCTGGCATGGAAGCGTCGGCATATGCCGTGCAGGACCCGGTCGCCGCTTCGATGTCGCCATTGAAGACGCCTCCGGTGGTGCCATCCGAAACAGACCGGCGGCGCATCCATTCATCTCCTTCTGGCGACATTGCCGGGCAAACGGAAGAAAAAATGGTCAGGGCGTCCGAACCGCCTGCCGCGTCCAGCTCAACCGTTCCCCCTCCCGACCCGCGACACGCGCTTTATCAGCGTGTCCTGCCCTTGGCCCGTCAGGGATTGAATGTGACGTCCATCGCCGATGCGTTGCAATTGCCGGAGATGGAGGTCGCCATGGTGATGCGACTCAATGCTGCCGCCTAAATCGGCGATCGGTATCGTTGGCATGCCAAGGGGCAGGGCAGTTGTTGCCGACTGGCGATTTTTGCCCTCTCATTCAACTTGGGGACTTTTGTCTAACTATCTAAAATTTTATTTAATTGAGTAACGTGTTTTGTGGCATGGTATTTGATTGAGATGGGATAGGGATGCAGGATAGATCGATGGCACCTTTTAAGGAGACAACCCGATGAGTGGTGGAATGTATTTAGCCGCAGCCGGCGCGATGGTTCAACAACTGCGACTGGAAATGCTGGCCAACAACGTGGCCAATATCAATACGATCGGCTACAAGGGCGAGAAATCGGTATTTCGGATTCAACCGGACGAGACAACATCGGGGGGCGCGACGAATGAAAATACCCTGCAGCCCCTGTCTCCGTATGCACCGCCATTTTCCGAGATCGTCGACTTCAACCAGGGGGCGCTTCGCCAGACCGGCAACCCGCTGGATGTCGCCATCAGCGGCGATGGTTTCTTCTCCATCCAAACGCCTGAAGGCGTTCAATACACCCGACAGGGGAGCTTTAGCTTGGATTCGGATGGAAATCTCGTCACTCAGGATGGTTATGCGGTGCTGGGTGAAGGCGGTCCGATCAATTTGGAAGCGGGGCAGATCGAGATCGACGGTGAAGGCACCCTCTTTGTGGATGGTGACGAGGTGGCGCAATTGCAGATTACCGCATTCGATGACCCCGGTGTGCTGAAAAAGGCTGGCAATGCTCGTTTCTCCCTTGATGAGGGTGCCGCGGCAGGCCAGCGGCCGGAAATGGTGGAGATCAGTCAAGGGTTTCTGGAGTCTGCCAACGTTAACCCCATTCATGCCATGACCGAGATGATCGAAACATCGCGCGCTTTTGAAGCCTATCAGAAAGTGATTCAGTCGGTTGACGCAGCCAGTCAGACCAGCATCAAAGATGTGGGCAGCAGCTTTTGACCACAATCCGGATTAAATCCAATCCGCTAATCTGTTGAGGAGGAATCATGATTCGCAGCTTATGGTCGGCAGCCACGGGAATGCAGGCCCAAACACTTAATATCGACGTAATTTCAAACAATCTCGCCAACGTCAGCACATCCGGCTACAAGAAGAGTCGGGCGGATTTTCAGGATCTGCTCTACCAAACCCTTCGTTCGCCGGGCGTTGCCTCTTCGGCGGATACCCAGGTGCCCACCGGTATCCAGGTGGGGCATGGCACCCGACCCAGCGCTACCCAGAAGATATTTACCCAGGGGGATTTCCAGAACACGGAAAACCAATTGGACATGGCCATCGAGGGTGATGGTTTTTTCCAAATCATGCAGCCCAATGGTGAGATCGCCTACACCCGGGCCGGCACATTCAAACTGGACAGCGACGGCCGCGTGGTCACCTCCGATGGTTTTCCCTTGGAACCGGAATTGACCGTGCCCACCGATACGACCGCTCTTTCCATCGGCACCGACGGAACCGTTTCGGTGTTGCTGGCCGGTGATAGTGCGGCCACGGAGATCGGCAATATCGAACTGGCCCAATTCACCAACCCGGCGGGGCTCGATAGTATCGGACGCAACCTTTTCCTTCCCACCGCCGCTTCCGGTGACGCCACCACCGGTACGCCGGGCCTGGATGGGTACGGAACGATCGCCCAAGGCTATCTGGAAATGTCCAATGTCAGCGTGGTCGATGAGATGGTCAACATGATTGTGGCGCAAAGAGCTTACGAGACCAACAGCAAAACCATTCAGGCTTCGGATGAAATGCTTCAGACGGCAACGAATCTGAAAAGGTAGTTGATCATGCGCCAATGGTTGAAACGCATTATCTGGAGTAGCCTTTTTTTTATTGTTCCGGCCATCACGTGGGCGGGACAGATTCCCGTGGATCAGATCAACAATGCCGTCCAAGCGGCGATTCGCCAACACATGCCCTGGAAAAACGAGGACGTGACGATTGGTCCGATCCATTTTAACGATACCCTCAACCTGCCTAACGGCCGATTGACCTTCCAGATTGTCCCCACCCCCAACGAAGACTTTATAGGGCGTACGATTCTGGCCTTGCATCTTTTTGTGGACGGCCAACCGATACGGCGGATCTGGGTCAACACGACCATTTCGGTCATGGCCAACGTGGTTACCGTGGTTCGCCCGCTGGGCAAATCACAGCCGATCCAGTTTGGCGATCTTGCCTTGACACGACGCGACCTGAAGGACCTGCCATCCGACGCGCTTCGCCAGATGAATGCGGCCGTCGGCCAGCGGACGACCTGCACCATCTATCCCAATACCGTTTTGCAGGCAAGAATGATGGAATCACAACCGCTGGTTCGTCGCGGAGATAGGGTCAAGATTGTAGCCCAATCGGGAAATCTGACCATAACGGCGACCGGGTTGGTCAAACAAAAGGGCGCCAAAGATGAGGTCGTCCGCGTGGTGAATACGGCGTCCAACCGTGTGATTGCCGCCCGCGTCAAGGGACCGGGCTTGGTGGAAGTGGACTTTTAATGAGGTGTCCCATGGCCCAATCGATGAAAAAACGTGTTTTCAGCCGCATCTGTCTGCTTTTGACCATGGTATGGGTCGGCGGCAGTCTGTCGGCCTGTGTGACGGGGCTGGTTGGCAGACCGATCCAGTCACGGCCGCTGGCCTACGATCCGGCCAAACAAACAATGCAACCCCAACCCAATGACGAAATCGCCCAACCTTCGGCGGACGGATCCATATGGCGTGCGAACAGCCTATGGTCGGTCTTTTTTCTGATCAGAAAGCCCATCAGGTGGGGGACATCGTCACGATCAAGATCGTGGAATCCTCCACGGCCACCAATAAAGCCAGTACGGACACGGATCGCACCTCCTCGATGGACGCCAGTTTGGAAGCTTTTTTCAATGCCGAGAAGAAATATCCGACGGATAGCCCCTTTTTCAACCCCTTCTCAAAAGTTGCCGGGGGACTGACAAGCGAATTCGGCGGTTCCGGGACGACCAAGCGTAGCGGTGACTTGGAAGCAAAAATCGCCGCCCTGGTCACCCAGGTGCTGCCTAATGGCAACCTGGTATTGACCGGTTCCCGGGAGGTGCTGGTCAACAACGAGAACCAGATCATTCAGCTCAGCGGCGTGGTTCGGCCGCGTGACATCAGCGCCGACAACCAAGTCCTCTCAACCTACATCGCCGATGCGCGGATTGCCTACAGCGGCAGTGGTGTGGTGAATAATCGACAAAGTACCGGCTGGCTGAGCGATCTGATGATGCTGGTTTGGCCATTCTGATGGGAAAGCAGGGCGTCATGAAAACCTTCGGCAGCGTTTTGATGGGGATGATCTGGGCCTTTTGCATCTGGGGATGGCCTGTATGCGCCAATGCCGCCAGACTCAAGGATATCGTCGAGATCAATGGGGTCCGCAACAATCAATTGGTGGGGTATGGTCTGGTGGTGGGTCTGGACGCAGCGGTGATGGGAAAAAAGCGATCTTTACGGTCCAGTCCATGTCTTCCATGCTTGAGAAGATGGGCGTCACTGTCGATCAGAATGACCTCAAGGTGAAAAACGTGGCCGCCGTCATGGTGACGGCAACGCTGCCCCCTTTCGCCAAACGCGGCAACACCATCGATGTGCTGGTCAGTTCCATCGGCGATGCCAGCAGTCTCCAAGGCGGGACCCTGATGCTGACCCCACTGAAGGGGGTGGATGGCAATATTTACGCGGTGGCCCAGGGGCCGGTCAATGTCGGCGGTTTTTCCATCGGCGGTTCGTCTGCCACGGCCGTGAAAAATTTTCCAACGGTGGGGCGGGTATTGTCCGGTGCAATCATCGAGCGTGAAGTGCCCAACGCCTTTAGCGATCGTCCCGTGGTCATGTTCAGCCTGCATACGCCCGATTTCAACACCGCCGCGCGGATCGTCGATTCGATCAATGCTCAACTGGGCGAGACCTATGCCCGCGCCAAAGACCCGGGAACCATCGAGGTTCGTGTCCCGCCCCAATACATCGGCAATACCGTTCCCCTTTTGGCCTCGCTTAGCGATCTCGAGGTGGAACCGGACAACGATGCCAAGGTCGTGATCAATGAACGTACCGGGACCGTTGTCATGGGGGCGCAGGTGCGTATTTCCACCATCGCCATCGCCCATGGCAACCTGAGTATCGTGGTCAAAGAGAGCCTGGATACGTCGCAACCCCTTCCGCTTTCAGACGGCCAGACCGTTGTTTCTCCCAATACCGCGATCAATGTTCAGGAAGGTGGCAACAAGCTCATGGTGGTCCCCCAGGGGGTCAGCATCGGACAAGTGGTTAACGCCCTCAACGCCCTGGGGGTAACGCCCAGGGACCTGATCGCCATTTTCCAGGCGATCAAGGCCGCCGGAGCGCTGCAGGCTGATTTGGAGGTGATCTAATAATGGCGGATATCAATAAATTGTCCGACGCATCCGCGTTGTTGCAATTGCAGGCGGCCCGGTCGGCACAAAACGTGTCCCACCCAGGTTCGGTGATGTCGCCGGAGAATCGTTCCGCAGAAGCACTGGAGAAGGCCAGCCAGCAATTCGAGGCATTACTGTTGAACATCATGATCAAGGAGATGCGGGCCACCGTTCCGGAATCCGATCTCTTTCCGAGATCCATGGCCGATGAAATTTTCACCGGTATGCTGGATGAGCAATATGCCGATACCATGGCACGTAACGGGGGGATCGGACTATCGGAAATGGTGGTCGATCAGCTGAAAAACAGCGAATCCGATTCCCGTGTGATCGATAAAAAAACTGCCGGAACGGTAAAATTAAAGTGACCGGAAGAATTGGCCGATGATTGAAGGAGAAGACATCAACGCGTGGTCTGGGCGTGGAAACGATAACAGCGGCAGACCACGGGCGCAATGCTCAGCGAACCCCAGGAGCCCAGTGGATGGAACTCTCCGCAAAAACGCAACGACTGACGCTTCAGATCAACAATGCGCTCTTCAATCATGCACGGTCAATGACCTCGATGGATTCCAGAGAAGCAACGGATTCCGAGGATATGGTGAATCTTTCCGGCGGTGGTAGTGCGATTGGTGATGCAGCCTGGCCGCTTAATGACGGTTCCGAAACGTGTGGTGACAAAGTTGCCATGCTGAAACAGTCCATCGCCTCGGGGAACTACCGGGTGAATGGCAAGCGCGTTGCCGCCAATCTTCTGACAGAAGCCGGCGAAAACAATGAACTGTTAAAACAGATGGGCATCGACGCCTGAATGACCCCATGGAGACGGCATGAAACCGAATTTTGATTATTTGATTGAAGTCATGGATGAAGAGATAAGCTGCTATGAGCGCATGCAAGCCATCCTGCGCGAGGAAAAGCAGGCGGCGATGCATCGCCAGCGCGATCATTTTCATCGTATTCTTCAGGAGAAACAATCCCTTGTTGAAGAGATCAAGCAAATCGAGGAACGGCGTCGCCATCGGGTAGATAAAATGGCTCAGGAATTGCGCCTGGCCGACGATGCCCTGCCGCTTCGGGCCAGTCAACTGGCCGGTCATTTGGCGCCCCCCATGGCACGTCAGCTGATGGAGCGGACCGCCGGCCTTAAACGTCTGATGACGCACGTAAAAATGGAAAACGACGCCAATGCGAGGCTTTTTTCTCATTATCTGGAACTCGTTCATGGCGCGCTCAAAATGTTGAACGGTTTGGTATACGGCCATTCCGTTTATGCCAAACCGGGGACCGGTAGTCGCGTTACCGGATATGGCGGCAATTGTGGGAAAGTTTTTTGTGGAAACATATAAGCGCGGAAATATCGGATGCAGAATGCATCGGATCAACCAACAGCCTAGGAGAAAGAAGTCATGGCAAATATCATCTATGGCATGCTCAATGTAGCCAGGACGGCTCTGCTCACCCAGCAAAAGGCCCTGGATGTCACGGCCAACAATATTGCCAATGTCAATACCGAAGGGTATTCACGCCAGCGCGTCAATCTCGCGCAAAACGAACCCGTGTACTACGAAAACGGCATCCTGAGTACGGGTGTCCAGGCCGAGCAGACTGTCCAGCGGATCTACGACCAGTTCCTCAACGCGCAAATCACCGAGGCGGAATCGGATTTGGGTCGTTGGGACGCCCAGCTGGAAACCCTCGAAAAAGCCGAACTGATGTTTGATGAAACATCCGGATACGGTTTGAACGATGCCTTATCCGAATTCTGGAATTCATGGCAGGACCTCGCCAACAACCCGGATGGATATACCGAGCGGGCAACGCTGATTGGCAATACAGAGAATCTGACCGACGTTTTCAACAGCCTTTCCACCAGACTGAGTGAAGTTCAGGCCGACAGCGACATCAGCATCACCGGGGCGGTCGATGACATCAACACCCTTACCCGCGAGATCGCCAGCCTGAACCTCAAAATCGCTGAGGTCGAAGCCGGCGGGTACAGCGCCAATACCTTCCGGGATGAGCGGGATCTGAAATTACAGGAACTATCGGCGCTGATCGACGTCAACAGCTTTGAGGATGCCGATGGCTATCTGACCATTACGACGGTCAACGGTAACACCCTGGTGGATCGAGGCAACTCATGGGAGCTGACCACGCACACCAATGGTGGCTTCGAGGATGTCTTCTGGGTCAGCAACAGCGGTACGGAAGAAAATATCACCGAAGGCATTTCAACGGGCAAGCTGAAAGGTTGGATCGAAGCCCGCGATACGATCATTCCCGGTTATATCAGCCAGCTGGATGAGATCGCGGCCACCATCGTCGATGCGGTCAACGACCTTCATGAAGATGGAACCGACCTATACGGCGGGAATGAGCCCGAATTTTTTATTGGCACCAATACCCATGCTTCGAACATCGCGATCAATCCGGATATCGCCGCCGATACCAATTTGATTGCCGCGGCGGGTGCTGGTGAGGCCATTCCCGGGGGTAACGAAAACGCCATTGCGATTGCCAACCTTCAGAACAGCTTTCTGATTAGCGGGGCAACCATCGATGACGTCTACAATTCGCTGGTCAGCACCGTGGGTGCCGATGTCTCAACGGCCCAGGTCAACAGTGCGCATCAATCCACGGTTTCCCTGCAGCTGGCCACTTATCGGGAAGAGGTATCCGGGGTTTCTCTGGATGAGGAAATGGTCGATCTGGTGCAGTTTCAAAGTGCCTATAATGCCGCCGCCAAGCTGGTGAGCGCGACCGATGAGATGCTTGCAACCCTCATGAACATGGTCTGAGCGCCGGAGAATAGGAGTCAACGATGAGAATCAGCCCAAAAATCATGACCGAAAACATCAAGCCAATTTGGCCAAACAGAGCACCCAGTTATCCAAGACCCAGATTCAGATTGCCACCGGTAAACGCATCAACAGCCTCTCCGACGATCCCAAAGGGATTGGACGGGTACTGGGCTACCGCTCCACGTTGTCGCGCATCGATCAGTACCAGTCCAATATCACGGATGCCATGAACCGGGTGGCGTATACGGAAACGATTCTGGGGCAGATCAATGAATTAGTGGAAGATGCCAAGGGTATCGCTTCTAACTACGATGGGAGCAGCTCGGAAGCGCTCGCCCAGTCGGTGGGCAATATTCGTGACCAGATCTTGGGCCTGGCCAATTCGCGCTACGGTGATGATTACCTTCTTTCCGGCGACATGACCAGTACCGCACCCTTCGATGCAACCTCGGGTGATTATAATGGCGACAACGGTTCCTATGGTGCGATCATTGGAGACGGCATCACGATCACCCTTGCGGCTGACGGCGGTGAGATGCTCACCGATGCCGCTTCCACGGATACCGTGCTTGCCGTGCTTGACGATCTGGTGGTCGCCCTCCGGGATGACAATCAAGACGATGTTCGCGACGCACTCGAGCCCCTGCAGAACATCGACGACCAATTGGAGCTGGTCCGTTCGAATTTCGCTGCGGCGTATTCCCGCTTGAAAGACACCCAGGAACGGTGGGAAGCGCTTAGTAATGCCGTTGAGACCATGCGTTCCAAAACGGAAGATGCCGACGTTACCGAAGCCGCCGTGGATTTGCAGCTTCAGCAGACTTCCTATGAATTACTCTTGCAGGTGGCCTCGGAGGTTCTGCAACCGACGCTGCTCGATTTTCTCGGATAGAAGAAGAGATAGAAAATCGTCCCCAATCCAAAATCGCCGCCCATGGGAAATGATCCCATGGGCGGCGATTCTTTTTTGATGGCTTCGCAAAAAAAACCGATATCGGCGTTACGCTTCATCGTTTGATCTCGGGCTTTTTGCGAAACCGTCTGTGATCAAGGAAGGGGTTACTCTGTGGGTAGCAAATCGGCGTTGATTTCCATCTTGTCACGCTTGGGGATCGTACCCACGGTGATCTCGACGCGCCGATTCTTGCGGCGTCCGGCCTCGGTGAGGTTATCCGCGATGGGGCGATACTCACCGAACCCCATGGTGGCGACCCGCTTGGGGTCGATATCGGTCCTGTCCAGCAGGAACTGGGCAACCGTCGCGGCCCGGGCAATGGAAAGTTTCAGGTTGGATTGAAACGGCCCCCCCCTCACCGGAACATTGTCGGTGTGGCCGGAGATGATGATGTCACCGGTCGTCTCCTTGGCCAGGATCTGGCCGATGCGCAGGATCAACGGCTCGAGCTCGGATTTGATTTCAGCCTTGCCGGAATCAAAGGTACTTTCTCCCATGAAGCGGATCGTGACTTTGTCTTTGCCGGCCTTGACCTCGATATCCTCGCCGATCTGGCTGTAAAGCTCGTTGAAATTATCTTCCAATTCACGGCCGATAAACTCCTTGATGCGTGTGGCAATCGCATCCTGATCAAAATCCTTGGCGATCATCTTGAGACCGGCGCGTGGCGACTCGGATACATTTTCCTGCCGCTGGATGCCGAAGGCTTTTTCCATGGAACCGGCAACCTGTTTGTATTTTTCGCGATCCATTTCAGAAAAAGAGAGTAGCAGAACGAAAAAGCAGAGCAGCAGGCTCATCAAATCCCCAAAGGTGCACATCCACATGGGCGCACCTTTGACACATACCGGACATTCCTGGTCGTCGCTCATGATTTCCCTTGTTATTCCGTTTTCGTTTTCTCGCCCTCGGTTTTCTGACGTTCCTTGGGAGAGAGGAAGATTTTCAGAGATTCTTCCAGTACCATGGGAGAGACACCCCGGTTGATGGCGATCGCCGCCTCGACGATGATGCTTTTGTTGAGCCGTTCCTGTTCGCTACGCAGGGTCAGTTTCTCGGCAATCGGCAGGGCGACCAGGTTTGCCATCACCGCGCCGTACATGGTTGTCAAAAGCGCAACGGCCATGGAGGGACCGATGGCGGAAGGATCCGACATGGAGGTGAGCATTTGGACGAGACCGATCAGGGTGCCGATCATGCCGAAAGCCGGGGCGGAATCCCCCATGCCCTTGAACACGTTCTGACCGGTGGTGTGCCGTTGGCTCATCAGGCGGATGTCCTTGTTGAGCATGTCGGCAATCAGACCCTCGTCGTAACCGTCGGAGAGATAGCGCAGCGCCTTGGCGGAAAAGGGATCCGACGGCTTCTCCTTTTCCAGTGCGATCAAGCCTTCCTTCTTGGCGATGCGCGTGAACTCGACCATCTCCTTGATGATGTTTTCAGGCGCTTCCATTTTTACCAGGAAGGCTTTCATGGCCACGTTGATGGATCCGATCACGTCCGCCATGGTGAATTTGATGAAGGTCACGGCGATGGTTCCGCCGCAGACAATCAGGAGACTGGGAACGTTGATGAAGATCAGTGCGCTACCACCGATCACGATCGAACCGACGATCAAGACCGTTCCGCTGATTAACCCGATGATGGTTGCAAGATCCATTTAACGCCTCACGGAAGATTTACGAATCAGCACTTTGTCGTGAATGGTGCCGATGGTGTGGTATTGTTTCAGTTTGTCGATCGCGTACGCGTCCAGCACGGTATCCGCCGCCATGACCATCGCGCCGGTTTTCATGCGCACATGGGCTGCCAGCACCATGCCGGGATTTAGCGTGTCGACCGTTCGTTCCTCATTGGATTTGCGGGCCTGATCATGCTGCTGCGCGACATTCAGTTCGAGTAGCATGGCCACGACCTGGGGGGACAATTGGTAGCCCCGTATCGGCTGCAGGCGTTCGGGAATCTCGTCCAGTGGAAACCGTCCGCGATGGACCAGGTTGTCGTAGATACTGGCGGCCGAGACCAGTTGGGCGCCGATGGGGATTTCATCACCGGCCAAGCCATCGGGAAACCCTTTTCCGTTGTACTGTTCATGGTGCATGCGCACGAACAGGGCGGCCGGTTTCATGATTTCGATTTCACCGATGATGCGCGCCCCCATGACGGCATGGGACTGGTATAGCTCGCGTTCATCATTGACCATCTCGGTACGCCGTTTGTTGAGAATGGATTTTGGAATGCCAACCATGCCAATGTCATGCAACAGCGCCGCGGTTTCGATGATCGGGACCTCAGTGTCGCCCACATCCGGATGACGACGGGCCAGTTCAAGGGCCAGCTTCGCGGTTCGTCGACAATGCCCGCCAAGATCCTCGTCAAAAACCTCAAGCAACTGGGTGAACATATGGATGGTCTGGTAGTGGTTGGCGGTGATGATTTCAATTTTACGCTTGAGGTTCCGTTCCAGGTTGACGATGCGGGCACCGATTTCAATCCGGGCCCGCAGGGCTTCCAGGTCAATGGGCTTGGTGATGTAATCATCGACGCCGCTCTCGAGTCCATGCAGGATATCCGCACGCGAATCCTGGGCACTGATCAGAATCAGATAGATATAGCCGGATGAATCGGATGCGCGTACCCGTTGGCAGAGTTCGAGGCCATCCAATCCGGGCATCATCCAGTCGCTGACCACGATGTCGATCGGGGTTTGTTGCAGAAGGCTCCAGGCCTGACTGCCATCTGCGGCGGTGGATACCTGGTGACCCCATTTGACCAGTGATGATGACAACAGACTCAAGGTTACAGGATCGTCATCGGCAATCAGAATATTCATGGTTTGGATTCAATCTGGCGCATGCCCGACATGGTGCTGATAAGGTTATCTGTCTGAGGCGATCGAAATCGTGGTATGCCTAATAAATAACATGGTGTACGATGCTTTGTTGTACACACATATCGGCCGCCGGTTTTAAAACTTAAATTACGAATTCCAGGGATTTTCGGGCTGTTTGGGGGAAGCTCCGTCCTGGAGGAATCCAAATGGGTTCTTGACAAGGTCACTGGGGAACCGATAGGAACAAGCGGCCGGACAACCGGTTTTCAGACACCCCACTTTCCTCCCACTTCGGTCGCCAAGCCCGGGAGAAACCACAGGAGAACGTTGCCATGGAAAACGATTGTCTGTTCTGTAAGATTGCCAGCGGCCAGACGGATACTCCGTTTTTATTCGAAAATGAGCATCTGGTGGTGTTTCGCGATATCCATCCGCATGCGCCGGTCCACCTCCTGATTGTCCCCAAGCGACATATCCGCAGCGTCAATGATCTTACGGAAGCCGATCATGCGGTTCTGGCGGAAATGATCATGACGGCCAAGTTAATGGCCAAACAAGAGAACGTGGATGCATCGGGGTATAAATTGCTCATCAACGTGGAAAGAGGCGGCGGGCAGGTGATTTTTCACTTGCACCTGCACCTGATGGGCGGCAAAGTCTGGTAGGCCCTTGGCCTTCATCAGCGTTCGCACCTTTTATCGAAGTTGAATGCCCTTTTCATGCGACCCGAATTTGCCGCGGTCGCCTGACTGAACTGAAAGAAGGATGCCTTGCTATGCGGGTTGTGGTGATCATCCCCTCACGCTATGGATCGACCCGGTTCGACGGTAAGCCCTTGGCCCGGATCTACGGTCGACCGATGATCCAATGGGTCTATCAACGGGCCTTGCAGGCCAATTGTGTTGAAGCCGTTCATGTGGCGACCGATGACGAACGCATCCGGGTTGCGGTCAAGGCCTTTGGCGGCAACGTGATCATGACCTCATCGGCGTGCCGTTCCGGTACGGATCGCGTGGCCGAAGCCGCCGAGCATTTGGGGCTTGGCCTTCAGGATGTGGTGATCAATATCCAAGGCGATCAACCCTTGGTGGATTCCCGCAGTTTTGACGCCCTGGTGAAACCGTTCGCCGAAGATGCAGCGGTGAAGATGAGCACCCTGCATTTGCCATCGTGGATGAACGTGAGATTACCGATCCCAAGGATGTTAAGGTCACGTTTGACAACAACGGCGATGCCCTTTACTTTTCCCGGGCCACCATTCCTTATGCGCGCGACGGCGGAACGGGTCATGCCATCTACAAGCACCTGGCGTTTATGCCTATACACGAGAATTTCTGGAGTGCTTTCGGCAGCTACCGCCGGGAAGGCTGGAAGAGATCGAGAAACTCGAGCAGCTGCGGGCCATGGAGCACGGTCATCGTATCCGCGTGGTGGTGACGCCTTACGATTCGCCCGAGGTGGATCTGCCGGTCGACATTCGTCGCATCGAGGAGAAAATGGCCGTCATGGGGCTGTGAGTATTTTTGACGGATTCGCGCAGGTGAATGTCTCGGGTTTTTTACGAATCCGTCGACATGCTTAATTGATCGTCTGCTCCGAGATCCCGCCAGACGAACGCTCGGGGATGCCCGATGACGGCTTGGGCGGTGTGTAGGTCGACGGTGCCACGGGTTTCGTCGACGACGGGGGGGACGTAGCGCGGGCCTTTGCCAGCGTATCCAGACGCTGTTTCAACGTCGCCTGGCTTTTTTGGACCGCGGCGAGCTTCTTATCCACAACGGAAAATTTCTCCTTGACCATCTCCTGCAGGGACAGCCGCTCCAAACGAAGGGCCAGGTCCAACGATTCCTTGTTTAATTGGTTGCTGGATAGCGCTTTGGTCCTTTTTTCCAGCTGGGCCAGCTGACCTTGATCCGCTTTGAGGCCGTCGGCAATGCGTTGAATCTGACCGGCCAGTTCACCATCGAATTTTTCGAAAGCGGCATCGAGGGCCGTCAGTTCTTTCCGCAGGCCGGCGATGTCATCCGTGGTTTTCTTAATGGCGTTGGCCGTCTTTTGGGTAATTTCCTCCAGCGCGGCTTGATCGGGTTTATTCGCGACACGTTGCTGGAATTCGGCAACGCTTTTTTTAAGGTTGGCCTGCATGGCGGCATTGGCAGCTTCCAAAGCCTTGGCCTGCGTTTCCAGTTGCTCCTCGATCTTGGCCTGTTTGAGGGAAAGATTGGAAAAACGGGACGCCAGATCATTGGATAGGCTTTGAACCCCCATGGTGCCATAGTTCTGCGTTTTCTCGATCCGGTTTTTGATGTCCAGATAACCAGCTGCCACAACGACGATCAAAAGGATCGAGAGGAGCACCGCCACTTGGGTGACGCGGGCGTTCAGCCTGTCGAGACGCAATGTGTCGGCCGTGGCTTCGGCCTCGGGCACTTCCACCGCGTCGGCATCGGGGATGTCGTCGCGAATGGTAAACCGGCCGGAATCGTCATGTTCGTTCATGGTTCTTGCTATTCCCATTCGATGGTGCTGGGGGGTTTGGAACTGATGTCGTAGACCACGCGATTGACGCCGCGGACTTCGTTGATAATGCGGTTCGAAATCTTTCCGAGCAGCTTATGGGGCAATTTGGCCCAGTCGGCCGTCATGGCATCCTTGCTGGTGACCGCCCGAATGGCAACGATATTTTCGTAGGTGCGACCATCGCCCATGATTCCCACGCTTTTGATGGGCAGCAGGACGCAAAGGATTGCCAGAGCTTTCGGTAGTAGCCGGCGGCACGAATTTCTTCCTGTAAGACCGCATCCACTTCCCGCAACACCTCCAGTCGCTTTTGGGTGACTTCTCCGATCACCCGGATGGCCAGACCCGGCCCGGGAAACGGCTGGCGCCAGACCAGATCCTCATCCAGTCCCAAGGTTTTGCCCAGCTTGCGCACCTCATCTTTGAAAAGGTACTTCAGGGGTTCGACCAGTTTGAGTTTCATTTTCTCAGGCAGGCCACCGACATTGTGATGCGATTTGATCACCGCCGTCGGGCCGCCGAAAGCGGATCGGGATTCGATGATATCGGGATACAGGGTCCCCTGGCCGAGAAAATCGGCGTCCTTGATTTTCATCGCTTCGGCCTCGAAGACATCCATGAAGATCTTGCCGATGATTCTGCGTTTGCGCTCCGGATCGGTGACCCCGGAAAGCGCATCGATGAACTGGCTGGCGGCGTTGACGAAACGAATGTTGATGCTCAGATGGCGCTTGAGCTTTTCTTTCAACTGGTCGGCCTCGTTTTTGCGCAACAACCCGTTATCCACGAAAATACAGGTGAGGTTGGCGCCGATGGCTGGTGAATCAACAGGGCGGTGACCGACGAGTCCACACCGCCGGAGAGCCCCAGAATGACTTTCTTGTCGCCGACACTTTCGCGAATCTGGGCGATGGCGTCCCTGGCAAAGGATTTCATGGTCCAGGATCGCTTGCAGGCACAGACGTCAAACAGGAAGTTCTGGATGACCTTGCGCCCCTTGACGGTATGCTCGACTTCGGGATGAAACTGAACGCCGTAGAATTTTTTCTCCGGATTGGCGACCGCGGCGACAGCCGTGTTTTCCGTCGATGCGGTGATTTCAAACCCCTCGGGCACGGCTTCAATGGAATCCCCATGGCTCATCCAGGTGACGGTTTCGCCGGTGATATCGTTGAACAGGCGCTTGGGGCGGTTACGCTGAGTGACGCAAAACCGTATTCACGCTTGGCGGCTTTTTTGACACGTCCACCCAGGGTGTCGATCATGAACTGCATCCCGTAGCAGATTCCCAAGACGGGAATTCCGAGTTCGAAGATGCCGGCATCCACCCGGGGGCTGCCCGCTTCGTAGATACTGGAGGGGCCGCCAGACAGGATGATGCCCTCGGGTGCCAGGGCGCGAATCTCCGCTGCGAGATGCTCGGCGGCTCGATCTGGCAGTAAACGCGGCATTCACGCACACGCCGGGCGATCAGTTGGTTAAATTGGGAGCCAAAATCGATGATCACAATCATGGGCGGTCTCCATCCATCGGGATGCCAAAAGGGCCGTAATTCAACGGGTTGATCAATTTTGGGGGCGTAATAGCACTATCATCTGAAAAAGGCAACCAAAGGGCCGTCTTGG
>NZ_BBCC01000069.1 GCF_001311845.1 Desulfosarcina cetonica JCM 12296
TGGTGGCAAGATCTCAATTGCTTGACAAAGCGAGGGGATAGAGGTAGGTAAAAAAATTCTGTGATTTCAAACGGGCCCATAGCTCAGCTGGAAGAGCCACCGGCTCATAACCGGTCGGTCCCTGGTTCGAACCCAGGTGGGCCCACTCAACAATGCCTTGGCGCCTTTCGTCTCCACCCCTGTCATCCGGAGGCTTCGACGGCGGGTCGCGGGGTGACGGAAAATGGCGTGGCGATGTTCGGAGTGGCCGCGCTTTTTTTGTTTTCGATGAAGGAAACGAGGCAGAACGGAATTTGCCACGATGACCGGAACCATCGCACAGTGGATTCGCATTCTCGATCGAATAGCCCCTCCCCGGCTCGCTGAATCCTGGGACAATGTGGGGCTTCAGATCGGCAGCCGGAATTGGCCGGTGAAAAAGATCTGGACCGCTCTGGATCCCCTGCCGGACGTCGTTGAACGTGCCTGCGAAAACGATGTCGATCTTCTGGTTACCCACCACCCGCTGTTTTTTAAACCGGTCCGTCATCTTGATGTGGATTCACCCGTTGGCCGAATCGTGCAGCTGGCCATGACCGGTCAGCTGGCCATCTTCAGCGCCCACACCAACCTGGACAGCGTTTCCGGCGGCATCAACGACATCCTTTGCCGGCGCATCGGCCTGGCGGACTGCCATGCACTGTCCGGTGGGGTTTCCGCCGAGATGCGAAAATTGGTCGTTTTTGTTCCGCACACCCATGTCAAGACGATTCTCGACACCCTCTTCGATCAAGGGGCCGGGAAAATCGCGGACTACACCTGCTGCAGCTTCCGCTGTGACGGCATCGGGACCTTTTTGCCCGGACAGCAGTCCAGGCCCGCTATCGGAAAATCCGGCACGCTCAGCGAAGTGAATGAAAGCCGTATCGAGATCCGCCTGGCGCAAGCCGATGAGGCGCGCGTGGTGGCGGCGCTTAAGGCCGCACACCCTTACGAAACGATGGCTTACGACAGCTATCCCTTGTCCGAACGTGATCCGCACAGCGGTTTGGGCCGGGTCGGGGAACTTCCCGTGGACCAACCCCTGGAACAACTGGCCGCACACCTGAAAGCGAATTTAGGCTTGACGACGGTCAAGGTGGTGGGAACCGCGGGTCAGATGGTTCGGCGGGTGGCGGTGTGCTCCGGAAGCGGCGGGAGCCTGTTGGGTGCCGCTGTCACTGCCGGTGCCCAGGTATATGTCAGTGGGGATCTTGGTTATCATACGGCCCGCGATGCCCAACAGGCGGGGATTGCCCTGATCGATGTGGGCCATTTCGGTTCGGAACGGGTAATTGTCGACGCCCTGGCGGGCACCATCCGGGAGGCGGCCGCCGCCGAGGGTTTGGCGGTTGCCGTGGAGCCGGCCGATATGGAGGTTGATCCATTTTTTTTCCTGTGAGAGGCTTTTCAAGCAACCTCTGATATACAGAAATTCCGGGGAAGACGGACATGACGACCATCGAAGACCAGATTGAAATTCTTGTCACCTGGCAGGCCCTTGAACTTGAGGTGGGCGTGACAGAACGACAGATCGCCGCACGCATGGAAGAGATCACAGTCCTGGATCAGGCCGCCGCCGAACGCGAATCCTTGGTGAGCGCCGAAAAGGAGGCCCTGTCCGCCCTGAAAAAGGCGTATCGTGAACTTGAGGCTGAATCCAAGATCAACCTTGCGATGATCGCCAAGAGCAACGAAAAGTTGCGGTCGGTCAAAACCAACAAAGAGTATCAATCGATTCTCAAAGAGATCGAAGAAACCGAGAAAAAGAACTCCGATATCGAGGATCGCATGCTCGAGCAGCTTGAACTGATCGAATCCCAGGAAGGGGCGATCACCACAAAGGCGGCTCAGTTGACCTCCTTTGTCGGTAACTGCCAGGAAAAAAAGCAGGCGGCCGAGGAAGAGATCCAACAGGCCCGGCAGACGGTCGCCGCACTCAAAGAAAAAGTGGAACAAACCCGGGCCGAAGCCGCGCCCCAAACCATCGCCACACTGGATCGGGTGAGGGAAACCGTGCGTGGCATGGCGGTGGTGCCCGCTCAAGGGGAGACTTGTATGGGGTGCCACATGAACATTCCCGCGCAATTGTTCAACGAATTGCGGCGTTATGACGAGATCCGCTTTTGTCCCCATTGCCGTAGAATCATCTATTGGAAAGAAAAGGAGAACGCGTAGCGGTCGGAGTAGACCAGACGATCGCTGGCTTTGTCGTTGACAAGGCTGGAGGAAAGTCCGAACACCACAGGGCAGGGTGCTCCATAACGTGGAGTCACGGTGACGTGAAGGCAAGTGCAACAGAAAGCAAACCGCCTCGCCTTGGGCGGGGTAAGGGTGAAACGGTGCGGTAAGAGCGCACCAGTTCTCCGGGTGACCGGGGAAGCTGGGTAAACCCCACCCGGTGCAAGACCAAATAGGGGAGTGCTTGAGGGCGGCCCGTCCGAGCTCCCGGGTAGGTCGCTAGAGGTGTCGGGTAACCGGCATCCCAGAGGAATGATCGTCGCCCCCGGTGCCGGGTAACCGTCCGGGGGAACAGAATTCGGCTTACGGGCTGCTCCGACCGCTACCGCTTCAAATCCATCATCGGCTTCTGCGTGCACCCGGCAAGACCTGTGGAGGGCAGCGTGAACGAACCTTATTGTGAGATATCTTTTTCCGAGAAAGTCCGGATCTTTTCACTGGATTACATCAAGTGTTGCATCTACATTTCCAAGCGCAACACACCGGACCATGTCTTTACCAAGAAGCTCTATTCCAAACTGATCAGCACCTCCCAGGTGCTTGAAGATTTTCTTGATTTTCACGGTGCCAAGAACAGCGAGGATTGGTACCTTTACCGGGAAGTCTGTGCCACCGTCAGGCACCTCAGTTTGGGGGCGTATTGCCAAAAACACATTCTCAACAGGTTGATTTTCTACGATATCACGGACGCGAGAACTTTCGCGAACAGGGCGAGAAGACCCTTACCTTTCTCAACGATGCCTTGCGTAAGCTGGCGCCGGTGATCATCGATGAAGCCGCTCGCCTGAACATCGCCATGCCGGCCGATGGCTTTTCGGCCGAGGATTTCCCGGGAATCACCACCGGTGAGATGCTCAAGTATGACATCGACGATGAAGCCAAAGATGTTCAAAAGCGCAACGTTGTCAAGATTGCCAGTGAATTCCTCTCAATTGCCAACAGTTTCGATCCCATGGGGTTTTACGAGCCGTATACGTATGAAGAGATGATTGCCTTGGTGCCGGAAAAGGTCGACGAAGTCAAGGTCCGCCGTTTCGAAATGATGGTGCATAATCTGCAATCGTCCTTCGACACCTATGTGATCCATGGCGGTTTCCGTTTTGGCGACCGCAAGCTTAAATCCCTGAGAAGCTATTTCTCGGTCGTTTTTCATCTCTTGCAGATGATGGGGCGGCTACTGCATTTTTACGAGCGCCATCTGCGCGACGCCGGTTACAAAAACACCTACAAGCGGGTGCAGGAAAATCTGGCCGCTTTGGTGAGTCCGGTGGGTTTGCTTGATCGAACCATCAATTACGGACTGTACTACGCCTGCCACTATCTTCATACCGGGAAGAAGCTGGCCAAAGAAATTCTCAATGAAAACATCGAACGGTCGTCCATCACCGTCGGAATCCCGGTCAAGCTGGGGTTTCACAGTCGACCCAGTCTATTGGTGGCCAAAATTGTCCAGCATTTCGGCGGCCAGGTCGAACTGGTGGTCGGCGAAGACCGCTTTGATGCCAGCAGTGTTCTGGATATCCAGTGGGCCGGTGGGAAAATCCAGAAGGAAAACATCAGCGAGGTGGTTTTTGAAGGCGATACGCGGGCGCTTGACGACATCAAGATCCTGGCCGGCGTCAACTACGGTGAGGATACCATGGGGAAAGGGGTCCCGCTGCCTGTGGAGCTGAGCTATCTCAGATGATCGCAGCGGTTATCGTTGCCGGTGGAAGCGGTCTGCGGATGGGCGCTGACATCCGCAAGCAGTATCTCCGGCTGGAGGAAAAACCCATCCTCGCCCATACGCTGATGGCCTTGGACCGTTGTCCGACACTGGACACGATGGTGCTGGTGGTGCCGATGGCGGACCTGACGTGGTGCCGCAGGCATGTCGTCGATCCGCTGGGCCTGGACCATGAGATTCGCCTGGTGGCCGGCGGTCGGCGACGTCAGGCTTCGGTGGTCAACGGGCTTTCGGCTTTGAAGCAGGGTTCGGGCGTGGTGATGATCCACGATGGTGTGCGGCCCTTCGTTCGTCGAGGTCTGGTGGATGCGCTCCTGGAAGCGGTCAGGACCACCGGTGCCTGTATTCCGGCCATTCCGGCAACCGATACCCTCAAACAGGTGGATACGCAGGGGATGATCCTTCGCACCCTGGATCGTCGTCCGATTCGACTGGCCCAAACCCCCCAGACCTTCTCCCTCGAACTGATCCGCAAGGCCCATCACATGGCTGCCAGGCAGGGGTTCAACGCCACCGATGATGCTTCCGTGGCCGAATTTGCCGGAGCGCGGGTCAGGGTTGTTCCCGGTGACCGGGACAACATTAAAATCACCACCCCTCAGGATTTGATTCTCGCCAAAGCCATTCTGGCGAATTGGCATGATACCGACGGATAGGCCGGCTTACCGAAGATCATCGATGCCCGTTGGATCGGAAGAAAAATCCGTTATGGATCCCCGTATGTTCAGCTCGGCAATGATTTTAAGGATCACGCCGGCCAGCTTGTTTGGGTCGTGACGGATGATGCCACCCGACGTTTCCAGAAGGTCTTCGAGGATCATCTGACATCCGGCTTCGGGAAGGCCGATTTCCACAAAATCGGATTTCTGCTGGCGGTAAAGCGCAAGCAGGTGGTTGTCCGGGCGCTTTGTATTGACGATCGCGGCGGTAATCTTGCACCTGGTGAAGTTTTCCAGGGTGGCGATGAAATCGCAGGCTTGGAAGTGGTTGGTTTCTCCATATTTGGTCATGATGTTGACCACATGGTACAAGGGTGTTTTGACCGTGCGCAGTTTCTCGCACAATCCTGGCACGATGAGGTTGGGAATGATACTGGTGAAGAGGTCGCCGGGTCCCATGATGATCAGGTCCGCGCTATCGATAGCTTCCAGAACGGGCGGGAAAACACGGATGCGGTCACTGTGATGGGGCACCAGGTAGACATCCCGGATTGTTTCACGCTGGTGCCCCCGGGGCATGTCGATGGCGCTTTCGCCAAAGATGCGGCTTCCATCGGTCAACTCGGCAACCAGGGTGGCCCGATCGATGGTCACCGGCAGAATGCTTCCGCGGACGTCCAGAATCTCGGCCAGTGCCTGCACCCCGGCGGGGAAGCTGCCGGTGTAACGGGAAAGCATGGTGAGGAGCATGTTTCCGGCATTGTGTCCCTTAAGTCGCCGATCCTTGCTGAATCGCTTCTGAAAAATCGCCCGAACGGTTTCTTGATAGGGAGACAACGCCAGGATGCATTTCAGAATATCACCCGGAGGAGGGTGCCCAACTCGTCGCGCAGCCTGCCGGTGCTGCCTCCGCTGTCCATCATGGAGACGATGGCGCTGATCCGGATGCCTTCGATTTTGCGCAACCCGGACAAAAGGGCGTATTGCCCGCTACCACCGCCGATAGTGACCACATGGACCGGTCGTTTGCGTTTCTGGGAAGGTTTTTCAGTCACATTGTACCTCGATGGCGTCAACGTGAATCCGTTGGCTAAGGACATTTGGGCGGCGGTAGCCGCAAGTCCCTGTTTTCAGCCGTCTGGGTAATCCCCTTGGCAATGACCAACTTTTTACCGGTTTCGGTGCCGTCGGCCAGTACCCGGGGATCGTGACCCGGCCCCCGGCGCGCAAACGACTGCAGCCGGCCATAGCGCTTGGCCACGTATTGCCGTAGGACCGGATCCGCCATTTTTACCGGCAGATGGTTGGCCTTGTCACCCCCGGTACGCATCTCACTGAGCATCGGTAAAAGGGTGGTCTTGAAGCCCTCGATGATTCCCACGGCAAAGTCGGTTTTGCGGGATCGGTTCAATGTTTTGGTGCCGGTGTAGGCGGCCCAGGCCGTATCGATATACCGGCCGACGGCGTCATGGACGTATTCGGCGATCAGAACGTTTTTCGGCGTGCCGCTGATTTCCAGGACCCGTCCCATGCGACCCTTTTCCAATACCCAGGCCTGAATCCACACACCGTCGACGAAATAAAAATCCTGCAGGAGCAGCGCCAGGTGGTAGGCTTCGCGAAAATGCCGCAGACGCGGTTTCCCCAGAAAAATACTGGCGTAGTGCTGTCTGGCCCCTCGATCAATCATCCTCAGATTGTGGCGGGCAATCAGCACATAGGCTTTTTGCATGGCCGCCTTGGCCTCATTGGGATTACTGCTTTCAGCCAGGGCCATGAGCTTGCTGACCTTGACCACGATACGGTCCTGTTCATCCAACGCCTCCCCCCGTCGCAACCGTTCACTTAGCGGCAGGTAGCTGCCGGAAGCGGCTGGGTTGGCCCGCAGCCATTGGCAAGCCTTGCGGAAGGCTGTCCCATGGTCCGGCTCAGCGGTGGCGCCCAGGCTTTCGTGGGCCACCTGGTGGGCCATTTCGTGCAGCAAGACATCTTTCACATCATCCCATCGATGCCGGTTGACCATCTCCCGGCTCAGGGTGATTTCGCGCTTTTCGGGATGCCAACTGCCCAACCGCTGGCGCATCTCGCGAATACTGAACAGCGGGCAACGAACCGTTTGCCGAAGGTCGGCGGGCAGGAGCCAACAGGCGTTTTCCCATTCCGCGCGCAGGCCCTGTAACACCTGGCGCTCAAAGGCAACCCACAATGAAGAAGTGGCGGCTGGGCCATCAAGGCGATGGCCCCCGCGGTCTGTCGAATCAAGCGGCGCGGTCATGATTTCCCCATGGGCCGGATGGACAGCCGTTTACCAATTGGCCTTGAGGCGGGCAATGGTCTGCTGATAGTCGTCGCTGCCGAAGACGGCGCTGCCGGCCACGAATACATTGACACCGGACTGGGCGATGCGGCCGATCGTATCGGGGTTGACGCCACCGTCAATCTGGATGAGGGTGTTCAAGCCGCGCGCCTGGATCATGGCCTTGAGTTGAACCACCTTGTCGAGGACAGAGGGGATGAATTTCTGACCGCCGAAGCCTGGATTGACGCTCATGACCACGACGAGGTCCAGATCGGCAAGAATCCACTGCAGGGATTCCACGGGGGTCGCCGGGTTGAGGGCCACGCCGGGGCGGGCGCCCGTTTCGCGGATCAGTTGAATCGTGCGGTGCAGATGGGTACAGGCCTCCTGATGGACGGCGATATAATCGGCCCCGGCAGCGGCGAAATCGGCGACATAGCGTTCAGGGGCCTCGATCATCAAATGGACATCGACGGTCAGTTGTGTTGTCCGGCGAACCGCTTCGAGCACCAAGGGCCCCATCGTAATGTTGGGCACAAAGCATCCATCCATGACATCCACATGAATCCAGTCCGCACCGGCGGCCTCCACCGCGCGGATCTCGTCCCCCAGTTTGGAAAAATCCGCCGACAGAATCGACGGCGCAATCGCTTTCATTTGAACTCTCCTTCTTTCCGATGGCCATTTTTACTTGTTGTCAAACAATTGGATAATGCCCGTGGGGGTATCATTTTTGGCGCCAAAAGCCAGATCTCTTGCCCAGGGGATAAAAAATCGTCGTTGTCCGCCGTTGGGCCACGATGGCGCGGGGCATTGCGGTTTGAGCTAGAAATCGATGCTCAGGCTAAGCTGCACGCCACCATGGGTGGGCGCCAGGGAGAGGATCGGGTGGCGATATGAATAGAGGCCTTCACGAAATTCGAGCGACCGGTCCCGGTTGAATTTGTGGGCATCATTGATGGCGCCATAGATATTACCGGCGTAGAAGCCGAACCCCACAAAGCTGATCACGCCGCCCAGGGCCGGCTGGTCATTGTCGAAGGCTTCCCAGGCCGCCCAGATGAGCCCGGTGTTGAGCAGAAAGGCAATCGCGGCATCCTCGACCCTGCCGCAGTAAAGCTGCCCCCCACCGGGAACGATGGACATCAGTCCGGCGGTGGTGGGGTCCTTGCGGGGGATGGTTTCGCGTTGTTCGAGGCGGGCCATCAAATCGGAAATATGAAGCCGCTGCCGGCCATCCGGGGAGATCTGGTTGAAGCGTGTCTCGGCCTGGCGCCAGCGGCCTTGATCCACATGCAGCCAGCCCAGTTCGTAGTTTGCCCGGTCGGCGACTTCCGGCTTGGGCTTGAGTGCCAAAAGGTTATGCAGGTCGATGATGGCTTGCTCCGGCATTCCCTGGCGGGCATGGCAGCGACTCAGCAGGAAAAAGCTTTCATCCTGCAGCGCGGTTCCGCTGTAGTGGGCGGTCGCCTCCGTGAAAGTCTTGGCCGCTGCGGCATATCGGCCGGCAGCGAAGTCCGCCAGGCCGATTTTGTGCCGGGCGTCTGCCGTTCGGGGATCGTCGGGAAAGAAATGGATGAAACGGTTGAATTCAGCGATCGCCTCGTCAAAGGCGCCGTCATCGAAACGGGACTGAGCATAACCGTACTGGGTGTCCGCATCAATGGTCAATACGGCCGCGGCGCAGGTGTCGACCGGTGTTTCTATCCAACACAGCAGGGCCGTGAGGACCAGGAGACAGAATGTAAATCGAATTCTCATTTCCTCTCCCATCGGGTTCATCGCCACCAGAAATCGTTGTCGGTCACCGGATCTTGCCAGCGCGGACCGTCATGCGTCATGGTCGGTGCAGAAAGGGACAGCTCATCACGACCGCAGCGCATCAGCCGGTCGCAGGCCATGATATAGCCGATCAACGCGCCATGACGGCGAATGGCGTCCAGCGCATAGTTGGAACATGAGGGGGTCATGGGGCAGCGATGGCCATCCGCGCGGGAAAGAAAGCGTTGAAAGAAGATCACCGGCGCCGCAGCCAGCGGGGAGCCATCAATCCTGTTGGGATCGGTCGGTCGTGGAGAACCGACCGATGCGCAGCCCATCAACAGGCTGACGAGCACGAGGATAAAAATGCGCTTCATCGTAGTCCGGATCATGGTCAGGGGCATTGCCTGGCAATGCCCTATTGCTGGGTGACCCGCAGGACTTCCTCAATGGTTGTCGTGCCCGCCAGAACCTTTTCGATTCCGCTTTGACGCAGGGTCTTCATGTGCCGCTGAAGAGCGGCCTGTTTGATCTGGGTGGCATCATAGGTCTTGAGAATCAAACTTTTCAGGTCTTCGTTGAGATGCATGATCTCGAATATACCGACACGGCCCCGGTAGCCGGTATGAAAGCATTTCTCACAGCCCTTGGCCTGGTAAATCGTATGGTTTTCAAGCTGATCCCGCGTGATGCCGATTCCTTCCAGGATCACCCCGGGGGTATAAGCCTCCTTGCAATGGTCGCAAAGCACGCGCACCAGACGCTGGGCAATCACGGCAACCACGGACGAGGAGATCAGAAAAGGTTCCACCCCGATATCCACCAAACGGGTGATGGCACTGGCCGAATCATTGGTATGCAGGGTCGAGAAGACCAGATGTCCGGTCAGGGCGGACTGGACGGCAATTGTGGCGGTTTCCTGGTCGCGGATTTCGCCGATGAGAATGACATCCGGGTCCTGGCGGACAATGGCGCGCAGACCACGGGCAAAGGTGAGGTCGATTTTCGGATTTACCTGGATCTGGCTGATACCCTTGAGTTGGTACTCCACCGGATCCTCGATGGTGATGATGTTGATGTCTGGCTTGTTGATGGCGGCCAGAACCGAATAAAGGGTCGTGGTCTTACCGCTTCCCGTGGGGCCGGTCACCAGAATGATGCCGTTGGGCAATTGGGCCAGGTGGTTGAGCAGTTCGAGGCCATCGGGTGGCAGACCGACTTCCCGGAGGTTCAGCGCCTCTTCGGATTTGTTGAGCAGGCGCATGACGACCCGTTCGCCAAAGGTGGTCGGCAGGGTGGAAACGCGCACGTCCACATTCTGGGTGCCGAGTTTGACCTCGATGCGGCCATCCTGGGGCAGGCGTTTCTCGGCGATGTTGAGTTTGGCCATGACCTTGATGCGGGAGATCAGAGCCGCCTGAATCCATTTGGGGGGGTGAGCAGATCGTAGAGGATGCCATCCACCCGGTAGCGCACCTTGAAGCTGTCCTGATAGGGCTCGATGTGAATATCGCTGGCACGCGCCTTGACGGACTGGGAAATGATATGGTTGACCAGTTTGATGATGGGGGCGTCGCTGGTGTCCTCGAGCAGGTCGGCGGTGTCCGCGATTTCACTGATAATGGTGCTGCCATCCTCTTCCATGTTCTGCACCAGTTGTTCGGCCGTTCCCTGGCTCATATCGAAAAGCAGATTGATGGCACCAAAAATAGCACTCTTCGTAGAAATCACCAGGTTGTAAGCGGTGAAGCCGATCATGCGCGCCAAGTCGTCCAGGGGCTGGAAGGCTGCCGGGTCGTTCACGGCAATGATGTTGACCATCTCTTCGGGCAACACGCTGCCGGCACCGGTGGGCGCATTTTTCAGCACCAGGGGAACCATGACATGGCGTTTCAGGAAACCAATGGACGCGCTACGCGTACGGTCCTCGCCGAAATTCTCCAAGGGCAACTCTGGCCAGAAGGGGATGTCGTACTGCTCACTCAAGGCATCCAGCAATTGGGTCTCGGTGATGATCTTGCGACGCATGAGAACATCCGGCAAAGGTTCCCCTTTTTCATCGCGAATGCGCAATGCGTCGGCCCAGTCCGTTTCCGAGACGCCAAACTTGCTTTTCAGTATTTCTTCTAATGAATTTTTCATGGATGGCTTTTTACGATATACGTGTCAGACATGCCTGCCGCCACCAGTGCATCCCGGGCGGCTTGGGCCGTGTCATGATCCGTGAACCCGCCCACCTGGACCCGATACCAGACCTTGCCGGCCAGCTCGACCGGCGTTATGAATGCCGCATACCCCATCTTTTTCAATGATTGCATGGATTCCATCGCTGCCTGTTCATCTTCAAAAGATTGAACCTGCAGCAGATAATCGCCGGTCGCCGGGAGGCTTGCATCGGCTTGGGGCATCCCTGGTTGCGGGGGCGGCGAATGCGTCACACCGCCGGGCAGCGTGACCACCGGTGCTTCCCCATCAGCGCCACCGCCGCCCTGATAGAGTTTGATATTCAACTCGCGCATATCATCGATCTTGGATTTCTTGGATCCAGAGATGGCCCCTGCCTCACTGGGATTCTCGATCACCTTGGGGGTGATGAAGATAAACAGGTTGGTCTTTTCATTTGACTTGGCGCGGGTCTTGAATAACCAACCCAGGCCAGGCACGTCCCCCAGGCAGGGGACCTTGTATTCGGTTTGGGAAAAGGTGTCGTCGATCAGACCGCCGATGACCACGGTACTGGTGTCCTTGACCATCACGGTCGTTTCCACGGTGCGTTTCAGGGTCGTTGGCCGATATTCGGTGCTGCTTTCCAGAGAGGACACCTCCAGGGAGAGGTTCAAGCGGACCATGCGATCCTTGTTGATCTGCGGGGTGATTTTGAGGGTTTTGCCCACATCGCGATATTCATAGGAGTTATAGGTATCGTTGTTCGTGGTGGACGTGGTGGTCTGGTAAGGGATATTCTTGCCCACCGTAATGGTGGCTTCCTGGTTGTCGGTGGTGAGCAATTGCGGCGTGGAGAGAATATTGACGTCCTTGTCCTTTTTGTAGGCCTGGACGATGGCGGCGATACTGGGAAAGGTAACACCGCCGATTTCGACCGACTCACCGAAAAGTCCTAGGGAGAAGCCGGAGGCCAGTGCCGCGCTGACGGTGCCATCGGAAATACTCAAGGCCGAGCTGTCCGAATCTTTGGTGAATCCGCTGGCAACGACTCCCTCGCGTCCCTGATTCAGGGAAACGTCATCGCCGACCACCCACTCGGTACCCAAATTGAAACTCTTTTCGGCATTCACCTCCATGATCAGCGCTTCGATGTAAACCATCCGCCGGGGAATATCGATCTGGCGGATAATCTCGACGAGCGTGTCGTAGTCGCTCCGGCTGGCCGTGATAATCAGGCTGTTGGTGGCCTTGTCGGCCGTGATGTTTACATTCTGCGAGATTAGCGGTGCTGCCTTGGCTCCGCCGCCACCCGCCGTGGTGGTCTTTTTCGTTTCTTCGGTGGGCAGATCTTTTAAAACGGCAACGACCTCTTCGGCCACGGCGTATTCCAGATAGTAGACGTGGATCTTTTCCTTGCCTTTGGGTGTTTCCTGATCCAGTGAATCGATCAGGCTGCGAATTCGATTCGTGTCATCCTCACTGGCGATGGTGATGATGGTGTTGGTGCGCTCATCGGCAACGAATGCGGCATCGCGGTCGCTTGCGGCACTACCCTTTTTGGGCTGGGCCTTGGCGCTGGTCTTGAACACCGTCTCAAGCAGGGTCACCAGTTTGGTGGCGTCGGCGTTGCGAATCGGGAAAATGGTAATTTCACGGCCCACCCCCGGGATATCGATGGTTTTCAGGATTCTCATCAAGCGTGCGATGTTTGCATAGTTATCGGTCACGATCAGGGTATTGGTCGGCGTGTAGGATAGAATCACGCTGCTTTTGGAAACCATGGGCGTAAAGAGCCGCTTGACTTGGTCCGGGTCGGCGTATCGGAGGGGGATCAGTTGGGTGACCATTTGATCACTGGATGCGTCCCCCTGGGCGTGAAAGCGGGTTTCGATGTTCTTGGTACGGGCGTCCGGGGCGGGAATGATTTTGATCAGCTCGCCGGTTTTCACGGTGGCGAAGCGTTTACCTCGAGCACCGATTCAAACACTTTGAAGGCTTCGTCAACGGAAATTTTTGAAGGTGAGATGATGGTGACCTTGCCCTTGACCCGCGGATCGATGACGAAATTCTTGCCGGTCAGCTCGCTGATGAACTTGATGAAGACGCTGATGTCCACGTTGTTGAAATCAATGGAGACGAATCGCTGGCCACCGCTTGGCGACGGCGAAGCATCGTTGGCGGATTCCTGGGCGCAGAGGCTGGCGGCAAGCAGAAAAAGCGTCAACCCGGTGGCAAGCACGATGAACATACGTCGTAAAAGGGGATTTATCCTGTGACAAAGGGTCATGTTGTTTTCCTGTTTCCACCGGCAATAAGGCCCCCGAAAGGCAGCCGGCCGGCTATCTGATGCGGTACTCAATGCTTTTTTCCTGGCCCCTGCGTTTCAATTGCAGTGAGAGGGTGGATGCGGACTTGAGATTCTCAACCAAACGCAACGCATCATCCACGGCCGAGATCTCACTGCCATCCACGCCGGTAATAATATCTCCGTTTCTCAGTCCCATGCGGCGAAAAATGGAGTTCGGTTTAATCTTGGATAAGGCCAGTCCGGCAGGCAATCCATTCTCCATGTGAGGCTGGATCTGAACCTGACGCATCAGCGCGGCCATATCGGTGAGTGATTGATCGATATACGACCGCCGGATGGAAATCCGTTGCGTTCTCACGCCGGCGGCAGGCGGACGCGCACCGCCGGTCCGGATCGGCAGCCTGGCAGACGCTGCAGGGGACCCCGTCTTCAGATCTTGCATCTGAAGCATTTCATCCTTGCCGTTGACGGTGAGAACGACCTTCTCGCGCAAAATTTCCTTGACCGTGGCCGTCTGTATCGCATCGCCGACCCGGTAAAGATTCTGCTCATGTGTTTTCGCATCCTCGATTACCGCATAGTCGCCCTCGGAATCGCCAAAGACCGTTCCCCAGAGTTTAAGTTCCAGGCGGGTTTCTTCAAGCGAATTCACGTCGACGGCAGCCGTCTGGGGTTCGGTTCCTTCACGGGTATCGAACAGATTCCGGTCCAGGACCGCTTTGTATGCCGACAGCGGTTTGACGGCCGCCTCGGCATCCCCTGTGGGGATGGGCGTGCTGGTCGATGGGGGGAACACCTGTAGATCACCGGAAATGCCGCCGTAGATGCCATTGACGAGAAAATAGCTCGACAGGGTGATGCAGACCAGGTTGATAACGATGAATATCGCTTTGGGTATCATTTTGCCTATCTCATGGATAGATCGGGGTTGTCGATGGTGCCGCGAACCCGAAAATTCAATCCTCGCGTACCCAGCGTCCGGACATTTTCCAACACCGCTGGTAGCGATTCCTGCAACCGGGCGATCAGGTCGGGCCGCGGTTTGACATTGCCGCTCAGGTTCAGGCGGCTGTCCTGCATGGGCTGGCGGATATCGATCACCCCGGTGATCCTGCCTTCAACCATGGGACCGTCGAAGGTGAGGGCGGTCAGGCGAATGTTTCCACCACTCATGGTGAACTCGGCGTCCGTTTTCTCCATGACCAAGTCGTTAAGGCTGAAAAACGGTTCCTTGAGTTGGATCTTGAGCCCTGCAACGGAAAGGCGGCCGTTGACCCCACCCGACGACGGATTGGGGCTCACATCATTGGCAATATGCCCTCGCAAGAGACCCGTCAGGTAAAACGTTCATTTTTTTAAAGGCATCGATTCTTTCCAACCGAATCTGGTCCAGGTCTACGGTGAACCGCAAACGTCCCGATGGGTTGTCATTGCTGGTGGCCGCCGTGCCGTTAAGCGTGCCATCGGCCAGGGATGCCGTGAACCTTACTTTTTTGTTCGCATCCAGCAGACTCCTCAGATGGGGATAGATGCACGCCGTGGCAATTTGGGTCAGCCGTTGACCGTCGTACGAAAGGCCCACGGCGGTCATTTTAACACCCGGTGGAAGAAGGGTCGGCCGGGTGGAATCGGCCGTCACCTGAAGTCCCGGAGCCATGACCGCCAGGCGCTGTTCCACGTAAGTATTAAGCGCCGCGTCGGGAAAGAGCAGATAGCCAAAAAACGCAGTTGCCGCCAACGCAAATACCAGATAGGCGACGATAGCTTTGGTGGAAATCATTGCAGCGTTACATCTCCAATGTCTCGACCTGAAGCACCGTGTTGATCAGATCTGTTTTCTGCTCCCCTTTTGAGATCGAGAGCCGTTTGATGGACAGCATGTCACGAGATGTCTCAATGCCATGCAGGTAGGCAAGAAGCTGGGCCATGGTAATATCCTGCAGTTTCATTTCTACCGTGGAAAGCCGGTAATTACTCGACTTCATGGGCACGGAGGTCGGCTTCATATAGGCGATTTGGCTTTTCACCCCGGTTCGTCGGGCAAGGGATTCCAGAAAAGAAAAAAGCGTAAATCCGCGCCGACGCGATTTCAAATGGTCTTGCATCTGCTTGGATTTGTCGGCGGTCTGACGGTATTGGGCCTGAAGAAGGCTGATTTCGGCAAGTTCTTTTTCGCGGGTCAGGATCGTCTGCTCCAAACGCGTATTTTTATCCAAAAGCGGAAAGACGACAAACTGCAGGAATACAAACAGCACGATGACGCTGCCGGCGGCGGCCACGCTGATCTTTTCGCGTTTGTTGAGTTTCACGGCCATGGCGTCAGAAGTCCAGTTTGAGTTTGAAGCGTACCCGTTGTCCCGACTTTTCAAGATCGGCGGAACTGATCGTGACGTTTTTGAAAATGTCGGCTTTTTCCAGGTGGCCTTTAATATCATTGACGGTATTGAACGTATCGGTGGTTGCGGACAATACGACATTGTCCGCACCCAATACCAGACGGCTGATATCGACATTGATCGTTTTGGGAATTTGCTGGCTCAGCGCGTTGAGGATATCGATCACCCGTACGCGACTTCCAGGAAGATCGGGACCGGCACCGGCGTCGCTGGCCTCTCGGATCTTTACCTGCATCTGTTGCAGCGGGTTGACCACCCGGGTGACGTCGGGAAAAGTCTGTTTGAAGACCGTTTCGATCCGATGGTCCAGTTCGGCCACGCGTTTTTCCCGGTCGGCGGCGGTAACCATTTGGCCTGCCAAGGCCGTGATCAGGGTGATCAACACCAAAACCGCACTAAAAATGATCTGTCCCCGATATTCGCTCCAATAGTGCTGGACCGATGACCGCTCGGTGGAGAAGTTGACGCCGCCAAGCCCCTCGGTTTCATTGAGGGCCAGGGCCAAAGCGGTATCCAGACGGCCGGTCTGCCAGTCGGCAGCATCGAAGTCACCTTTCAGGCGGTGAAACGTGCGCAAATCGGCGGTCGTGCGCACCGGGAGGCCTAACAGCCCGGACGGACTGTCCGAAGCGGGGATCAAGGATGCTTCAGGCCCTCCGGAAAATACCGTTTTGGGATTAAAGTCAATTCCCAGACTATCCCGAGCGGCAATGTAGGTCCGTTCCAGGGCCGTCTCCAGGTGGCGGACAAGGGGATTCCCTCCTGTCGCCACAGGCAGGCTGCGTACCATCCGCACATGGCCCTCACAAATGGCATAGGCGGCATGGTGGCCATCACCCGTGTCGATATAGACAAAGTCCTCTTTTTCAGGCGCCGTCAGCATCATGCACCGGGCCGCCACATAAGCACCGGGGACAACGGTCAGCGGGCGCAAGCCGACGTCGTTAAGCAGAGTCAGATACTCCGCGATACGGCGTTTGGGCATCGTGAAGGCCAGCAGGTCGTATTGACCTTCACGTTTGACCGCTTCAAAATCGAAAGATAGTTCGTCCACTGGAAGGGGCAGGCTGGGTTCCAGTTCGAAGGGTAGAACCTGACGAATTTTTTTCAGATCACTGAATGGGAGCGAGAGATTCCTGAAGGATAGCGCATCGGTTGGAATCCCCAGAACGCAAGCGGCACCGGCTGGATGGATGGCATCGACAAGGGTTTCCAGGGCTTCCCGAAGACCGTCATCGGTCCCGTCGGCAGGGATGGGAACAAATGCCTGTGCCTCTATAACGCTGCCCTTGAAACTACTATCCAGCAACACGGCGGCAACGGCGGCGGCGCGTATTTCCAATCCGAGGACCTTACGGCTCATGAGTGATCTTCCGTCCCGAAGTTGACTGCCATTTTAGCCTGTTTGTAAACTATTTTGATATACATCATTCTACTTGCCAATTCAAGGTTTTACACTCCCACTGCCCTGTCCCTTGCGCTTTTTGGCGTTGAACGACGACATTCAGCGTGTAGCTTTTTTGATGGCGTTTGGCCGTTGCAATGATGCGAAAAAAGTCTGACGACACGGTGATCAGGTTGGCATCGATACTGATACCGCCGGCACCGGGCACATTTTTATACCAGCCGGCCTGGGCAATGTCGTTCACAAATGTCTCGTCGGCCTTGGCGACCCGGTAATCGGCCAGCGCTTGGGCCAGATCCGCGTTCTCCATCGGCAAGAGCGCGGCCAGGACGTCTATACCGGCCGTGGAAATGTTGATTTTTCCATCAAAGGTGAACCGGCTATTCCCAGAAGCGGTAGCGCCGTAAACTGTCAAAAGGGAGGAAAGCCCCGCCACACCGCCAGCGCCATCATAGAGCTGAGGCGTAACCCCTTGGATCAGGCGACTTCGCCAAGGTTGTCCATCGGGCCGTTCTTGCAACTGTAGGGCGGTTCCAATCCCTCGTAATAGTCGGATTCAGCGCCGCTGAGACCGGTAATAGCATCATCATCGCCACTGTCGAGCCAATCCTTGAGCGAATTGATGATCATATTGGGGTCACTGTCCGGCTGGGCCTCAAAAAGGGAGAAAACGTGTTCCAGCAGTCGCTCCCACAAGGTTCGCTGAGTGGCGACGAACTGTCTGCCTCGGGGAATTTGACCAGGGCGTTGACTTGGATCTTGCCGCGTTCATCGACGATGCGCACGTCGAGATTCCCATCTTCAAATGGCATCAAGGCCATCATTTCAGCCACTTTTTCAGGATTGGCCCAGTCCTCTTGCAAGGTGTCGGTATCGTTTGCCTTGCGATCGTTGATCAGCATGATCATGGCGGCATGGGCACCGGAAACAGCCATTTGCGAAAGCACAAGCTCATCCCGGATCCGGACGCATCGGTGACCGAGCTGCGGATACGCTGGTTCAGCGCCAGACCTGCGGTGAGTAGAACCGCCACCACGCCGATGGCCACCAGAATGGCGACACCGTGCTGGTTGCCGATCCGCCTTTCCGGAGCGTGTTTATTCTTTGGCTTTGCGATAAACATGCAGCGGTATCCGTGTCGTGAAGAGGATGGGACGGGATGATGTGCCGACTTTCAGCCGAACCTCGACGGACCTTGGTGTGGCATAGGCATTGTCGGCGGATTCCGAATCCCATTGCTCTTGGGTTTCTCCTTCATCGTCCACATAGACCAGCTTGAGATCCAGAAGGTGATCGCACAAAATGGGATCATCTTCGCTTTCCTCGAACTCGGGAAAGGGGTAAAGGTCATCGGCACGGCGCAAAACCAGTGAATCGTCGGGCAGTTGATCCGCATAGTAGATAATCCTGGCGATCCCCTGACGCGGATCGCGGTTCAAGACGAGATGCGCCAGCGACGTGAATTGCAGCCGGGAGAAGTGGATCCCCGCCAGGTCGGTGGCATCGCCCACGATTCGGTACGGGTCCGGCGGATCGTCGAATTCCGGCACGCGGTAAAGGGGGTAGTCGGCGATGTAAGCACTCTCCATATCCGTCGCCATGCGGGCCAGGCATGTCCGGGCCGAAGCCATCAGGGCAACATCCCCCCCACCGCGTCGGTACTGGAAAAAACGGCGCGGAAGGAACCGAAGACCGTTGTGATCACCACGGCGAAGATAAAAATAGCCACGACGATTTCGAGCAGGGTGAAGCCGCCAGTGAATATCCCTGCCCGCAACCGTGGCCAGCGCCATTTATTCATAAAGGTGCCTGTATGTGATCAGGGTGAACACCGCATCCTCGTCCCCGTAGGCAATGGTGATGGCAATTCGTTTGAGAACCGGTCCGTCTTCCTTGAGCAGATCGGAAACAGCGTTTTCGCTTTCGATCCGCCAGGTGTAACCGGGATAGTCATCACCAAAATCTCCCTCCGTATCGATCAAGTCGTCCGGAGTCCCGGTGTCGATTTCGGCCAGTTTTTGGCGCGCCAGAAGGGTTGCCACGGTATCGAACCGGCTACGCTGGTCCATGAACAGGGTCTGACCGTGCATGCGGTAGATTGCCATCAGAGAAATGGCCACCACCGCCAACGCCACCATCACCTCCATCAGGGTAAATCCGTGGGCTTGGGGCTTCACCGCTTTGTTGGTGTCGCATGCAAGGTTTCGTGTCCCCCTTGGAAACGGAACGCTGAATCGTGACTTCCCATCCATGCGCATGGTTACCACGCCTCGTTTCCCCGCACCAAATGGACACGGGGAAGAAACGGCTCAATAAAAAAGGTCAATTTTTCACCATTGCCGGCCCGCATGCGGATGACCGCCTTGTCCGAATAGCCTTGGGGGTAAAAGGAAATCGGAATGGTTCCGCTTGAAACGTGATGGGTACTGGAAAAGGCGACCTGATCAATGGTCATTCCGCGGGGCAGGCGATAGGCCTGCTCCGGGACCGTGGTGTTTTCCGTCTCGGGCAGATCGTCAGCACTGACCCACAATTGACGGGTGTCGGGTGAGACGTTGAGGCGATAAATTTTTTGGTCGAGCACCGCTTTTTCTTTCAGATGCTGGACGTTGGCGATTACCCAACGGGCGGTTTCATCGCTGCCATCGGTGAGCAATCCCGACTCCAGGCGTGGAATGGCCACAATCAACATGATGCTGATCAGGGCCGTGACCACCACCATTTCAACTAAGGTAAATGCGCGGTTGTCCAATGAAACAAGCGTTTGCCGAAAACGCGTTGGCATCGGGTTGCCTGATTTTTTCGGTTGGATCGTCGAGGTCATGGCTGGTCTTAATCAGACGAGGCCCTTATAATGATGGATCATCGCGTGAAGGCTGGCTATTCGCTATCCCAACTGTTGATGTCGGCATTGTTATCCTCGCCGCCAGCGGCACCATCGGCGCCGTACGAGATGATATCAAAGTCGTCATGGGTGCCCGGACTCAAATAGACAAAATCATTGCTCCAAGGATCGCTGGGGACCTTGCCTTTCTCCAGATAACCGCCTTTACGCCAGTTTTTGGGAACGTTACCGGAGGAGGGCGACTCGACCAGTGCCTGCAATCCCTGCTCGGTGGTGGGGTATGCGCCGTTGTCCAGCTTGTAGAGTTTGAGCGCCGTGCTGATGCTTTCGATCTGCATGCGTGCCTTTACCCGTTTGGCCTGCTCGGGACGGCTCATGATGCGCGGAACGATCAGGCCGGCAAGGATGCCGAGAATGACAATGACCACCATCAATTCGATCAGGGTGAACCCGCGGCGATTGTTCACGTTGCACAGGATTGAACGTTTCATCTTCCCTCCATCGGTGCCAGGCAGCCCGTGTCTGCCGGGTGTCGCAATAAATTTCAAGGTGTTATGGAATCAATACTATCCCAATGCATCGGAACAATCAAGACGGTAGCACATGACCAATTGGTAACATTTTTCATCCCACCAGCTGGTTCATTTCAAAAATCGGCAGGCAAATGGAAAGCACGATGAACAATACCACCACGGCCATTAAAAGGATCATCACCGGTTCCAGCATGGCCATCATGCTCATGATCGAGCTTTGGACTTCGTTTTCGTAAACGTCGGCCACCTTATAAAGCATGGACTCCAGTTCCCCGCTTTGTTCACCGACCTGAACCATTTGGACGGCCAGGTCCGGGAAGACCGCGTCTGCCGCCAGGGATACGCCTAGTCCTTGCCCCTTTTCCACCTCGGTGGCGGCATTTTCGATAAGGCCGGAGATGACCACATTGCCGGTGATATTGCGCACGATTTCAAGCGCCGGCAGCATGGTGATCCCGTTTTCGAGCAGTGACGCCAGGGTGCGGGCAAAACGGGCAACGGCAATCCGTTTTAAAAGTGAACCGACGATGGGCGTGCGCAGAAGCAAGCGATCGGTCGTCATCAGGCCGCGTTCACTTTTTCGAAAGAGCCGTAAAGCGATCAACCCGGCAGCAATCAGGAGTGCCAGCAACCACCAATAGGATTTGAAAAGGTCGCTGGCGCCAATCAGGAAACGGGTAGGGGCGGGCAGGGCCTGGTTCATATCCTCGAAAATCGTGGTGATGTTGGGAACCACATAGGTCATCAGAAAAAAAAGGACTATCGTGCCGATGGCGGTCATGAGAATCGGATAGGCCAGGGCCGTTTGAATGCGCGATTTCAGCTCCTGTTGTTTTTCCATGATATCGGCCAGGCGCTGAAGAACGATTTCCAAGGTCCCTGACGTCTCGCCGGCGCGTACCATATTGATATAGATCTGAGAGAAAACAGATGGGAAGATGGCCAGGGCCGAGGCGAAACTGTTGCCCTCGACGATGGAGTCCTTTACGCGGGCGACGATTTTGGTAAAACCATGGGTCTTGGTTTGCGAGACCAACGTGGTGAGGGCCGACACCAAAGGAAATCCGGCGGCGGTGAGGGTTGCCAGCTGGCGGGTCCAGAGGCTGACCTGAGCCGGTTTGACGCGGCTGAAAAGCCCCTGGAGTGAGGTCATGCGGCCCTCTTTGGTGCCAGCGGCGTCCGTCACCTCCTTCACGCGAACCGGAAAACTTCCCATGTGGCGAATTTTTTGCCGGGCCGCCTGGGCGCCGTCGGCGTCGACGATGCCGGTGACTGTTTTGCCTTTGGCGTCGAGCGCCTGGTATTCGAATACGGGCATGGCGATGTTCCTGTCAGCGCGTGCGTGTGAGCCGTGCTGCGAAAAAGCCGTCCATTTGATGGCGATGGGGGTAGTTCGCAGGAACCCCCCGTCATCCAGAAATGGCTGCAGTTCGGTTGCCGCTGTTTGCCTATCTATAGCAAAATTCGTATGGCTTTTCAAAAAACGTTGGATCACGCCTTCATTTTCTTCGGGCTCCATGCTGCAGACCGAGTAGACCAGAGTGCCGCCGGTTTTGAGCAGCGGGGCCAGGTGATCGAGGAACCGTACCTGGCGGTCTGCCAACCGGGGAATATCTTTCTCCCGGGTTGCCCATTTGGCGTCTGGGTTGCGCCGCAGCACGCCCAGGCCGGAACATGGCGCATCGACCAGGACGCGGTCGAACCGGGTTTCAAGGCCGGAGACGGGCTGGTTCAAGTTCGCCCGACGGGTCTCGATGATCGATACGCCCAGGCGTTTGGCCTCCTGCATAAGACGGGTCAGTTTGCCGGGTACATGATCCAGGGCCACGATTCGGCCCCGGTTTTCCATCAGTTGGGCAAGATGGCCGGTCTTGCCACCCAAACCGGCACAGGCGTCCAGAACGGTTTCTCCGGGTTGGGGTGCCAGCATCAGCGATACCAGCTGGGCCGCCGCATCCTGAACGGCAAAATAGCCGGCGACAAAGGCCGGCATCTTGGAAAGGGGCACGCGCGGACCGATTAAGTTAAATGCACCGGGTAGGGCATTGATGGGCGTTACCGATTCCGCTGCTTCCGTCAGGGCGGTGAACAGGTCGGGGGGGGCGATGATCAGCCGGTTGCAGCGCACACTGATGGGTGGGATCTGGTTGATGGCCTCGCCCAGCCGCCGGGCCTCGTCGAATCCCAGACGCGTGATCCAGCGTTCCATCATCCAAAAGGGCGTCGACGTGGCCAAGCTTAAATGATTTGGTGATGCATCCGTCGGGTGGGGAAGCTGAAACCGTTCCGGTTCGCGCAGGGCCGTACGCAACAGCGCGTTGATAAACCCGGTGGCTTTGGCGGCGCCATGGGCGCGCGCCAGCTCGACCGCCGTATTGACCGCTGCCGATGGGGGGATGCGGTCCATGAAGTGCGTTTGGAAAAAGGCCAGCCGCAGAATGTTTCTTACCGTGGGGGCAATTTTGCCGATCGGCCGATCCGCATAAGCCATGATCACGCTGTCCAGTCGCAGCCGCCAGCGCAACACCCCGTAAACCAGCTGATTGAACAGGGCCCGGTCGCGGCTGTCAAGCTTGGCCAGCTGCCTTTCTTGACCTTCCAACAAATCGTCCAGGGTAACCCGGGAAAGTTCCAATTGATCGAGAATGAAAAGTGCCGCACCACGGGCATCGACGGGCGGCCGTCGTTTCGGTGCGCTTCGGCGGTCAAGGAAAGGACGGCGGTTTGTGGTCATGGAGATCAGCCAGACAGGTCCCGTCAGGCAGGCGGCAGCCACACAAAAAATCGTCAATGGGCAGGCGCTTTCCCGATTCACCCTGAATCTCCTTGATGGCCAGTGCGCCTTTCCCGGTGGCTACCCGCAATTCTCCGGGGAAACACTCCAAGATGGTGCCCGGTGGCACGCTCACCTCCCGGTCCAGCACACTGGCCCGAAAAATTTTGAGGCGCATGCCATCACTGAAGGTAAACACACCCGGCCAAGGCGTCATGCCCCGGATCAGTCGATCGATCTTTTCGGCCGGCAATTGCCAGTCCACCTCGCCATCCTGCTTCTTGAGCATTGGCGCATAGGTGGCCTTGTTGGGGTCCTGCGGTGTGCGCCGAAGCGTTCCGGCCTGCATCTGTTGCAGGGTCCGGAGGAGCGTATCGGCCCCCATCCGGCTCAGTCGGTCATGCAGCTCCGCCGCCGTTTCGGTGGGACCGATGGGGGTTTTGTCCATTAGCAGAATATCACCGGTGTCCATGCCTTTGTCCATCATCATCGTGGTGATGCCGGTCTCCTTGTCGCCATGGATGATGGCCCATTGAATGGGCGCCGCCCCTCGATGGCGCGGCAGCAGCGAGGCATGGATGTTGATGGATCCCCGTTTAGGGATATCGATTAGGGATTGGGGGAGAATTTGGCCGAATGCGGCAACGACATACAGATCCGGGGAAAGCTTGGCCATGTGTTGGTGAAATTCATCCGTGCGGACCGTTTCCGGTTGCAGCACCGCATCGCCCAACCGCATGGCGGCCTGTTTCACCGGTGGCGGCGTAAGCTTGCGTCCCCGGCCCTTGGGACGATCCGGTTGGGTCACCACGGCAAGAATTTGGTACCCGTGGTCGTGTAGGGAAATCAAAGGGGGAACGGCAAAATCGGGTGTTCCCATGTAAACAATTTTCAATGGACGATTCACCGTTGCTTCAACTCCTTCATGACCCGGCGTTTGTACATCTGCCGTTTCAACGCACTGATGCGGTCAATAAACAAGGTGCCGTCCAGATGGTCCATTTCATGCTGGATGACGACGGCCCGCATGCCAATCGCCTCAAACCGCAGGGGATTGCCGTCACGATCCACCGCTTCCACCAAAATCTGCTCGGCACGCTTGACATCGGCACGAAAATCGGGAACGCTCAGGCACCCCTCATTTTCGGAAATGATTTCACCCGCCTGCTCGATAATCCGCGGATTAACCAGCACATGCAGGTCGTGGCCATCCTCCTGGTTGGCGATATCATAGACCAGAAAACTTCTTCCAATTCCCACCTGGGGTGCCGCCAGGCCGATGCCTGGGGCGGCATACATGGTGGAGGCCATCTTTTCGATTACCTCTTGAAATGCGCCGTCGATATTTTCAATCGGGACGGTCTTCTGCTTCAGAAACTTGTCAGGATAGGTTAATATATCTAACACAGTCACGGTCTTCAACCTCTATGCGGGTTCAGGAAAAAACGGGTTCAAGAATTTGTGGGAAGGGCTGTTTCACTCGAAATAAGGGTCTAAAATTTTCCGGGCGTCGGTGATGTCCTGATGGATCTGCTTGACCAGTTCATCAATGCCTGAGAATTTGACCTCGTCCCTGAGCCGTTGAACAAAATTGACCATGATCCGCTGGTCATAAATATCCCGGTCAAAGCCTATGATATGGACCTCTACCGTGAATACGTGGTCATCGAAGGTGGGGCTGAAGCCGATGTTGGCCACAGCGGGGTAGCGGTTGCCTTCATGTTGGACGATGACGGCATAGACGCCCAGTTTGGGGCAAAGCTCATCCTGCAGGACGATATTGGCCGTGGGAATCCCCAGAAGTCTGCCGCCACGGTCGCGGCCATGGGCCACAGTTCCGCGGATCTGATAATTGCGTCCCAGCATGCGCGCGGCCTTGACCATCTCGCCATCCATGACCAATTGGCGGATACTCGTGCTGCTGATGCGTTCGGTATTGCCATTGGTGGACTGGATCCAGTCGGCCACGACAACGACAAACCCCATTTCCTCACCGAATTGTTTGAGAAGATGGACGTCCCCCTCGCGGTTGTTGCCGAAGGTATAATCGTTGCCGACGACAATGATTTTCATGCCGATGCGGCGGATGAGGATTTCCTCGACAAAGGTTCGCGCTGACAGGGCGGCGAATTCCATGGTAAAGGGGATGCAGATCAAGACATCGATGCCGGCTTTCTCAATTAATTCGACCTTTTGTTCATATAAAGTGATGAGGGGTGGATGCCCGTTTTTGGCGATGACCCGGATGGGGTGGGGCTCGAAGGTCATGGCCACGGACGTTCCGTTAAGAGCGTCGGCTCTTTCGATCACTTCGTGGAACAGGGCTTGGTGGCCGATATGCACGCCATCAAAATTACCTATTGTAATTACTGCGGATTTAAATTGTTCGGGGATTGAGTTGAGGTCTTGGATAATTTTCATGTTCTTTCAATTTTTCTTTAAAAATGAGCTTGACACAAAAAGCAAAAAACTATAGTTAGTGCATCTTCAGTTTGAAATCAACCCTTTTGAAATCGAACTGAAACGTGCCGAAGTGGCGGAATTGGTAGACGCGCTAGGTTCAGGGTCTAGTTGGGGTTCCCCAGTGGGAGTTCGAGTCTCCCCTTCGGCACCAAACCGAAATTAACCCTCTGGTAAAACAGGGGGTTTTTCTTTTTGGTCTCCTTCAAATCCTCCTAAAAGGTCGGGTGGTACACTCCAATGGTACACCAGCGTGGTACCCTGGAGCAAGGGGCAGCTATCTGTGATAGCGACACCGGAGGCCACCAAATGCCCATCCGTTCACCTTCGTATCTTCTTAGTACTCCAAGACGCGGTTGCTATTATTTCAGGGTTGAAAAGGATTCGGAGGATTACCGTGGACTTTCAAGGCAACTCCTTATGGTAGTGCCCATTTCGATTGACCCGCAAAAAAGAGTAAAGGGCTACAGCTGCCGCTGTAACCCTTTATTTTTCATTTGGTCGGGACAGCAGGATTTGAACCTGCGACCCCAGCGTCCCGAACGCTGTGCTCTACCAGACTGAGCCATGTCCCGAGTGGTGGTCCTTTTAAGCTACGGCTTCTAAAATGTCAATAGGTTGAGTGCCGTTTCAAGTCTCTTTTTTTATCATCAGAATGGATTCTCCAGGACGATGGTTTCATCCCTTCCCGGTCCCACCGAAATAATCTTGATCGGTACACCGGTGAGGGCCTCGATGCGGGTTAGGTATTGCCGCGCCAATTCGGGAAGATCCTCGTAGTGTCGGATGCCACGGATATCTTGACGCCAGCCGGGGAGTGTCTCGTAAATCGGCTCGCAGGCTGCCAGATGGTTGAGATTGGCCGGCACCGCTTCGACGCGGGTGCCGTTAAGCGCATAGGCCGTACAGATTTTTAATTCATCCAGTTCGCCGAGTACGTCCAGTTTGGTGATGGCTAGGCCGGTGAGTCCGTTGAGTCGCACGGCATTGTTCAAAATGACTGTGTCCAGCCAGCCGCAGCGTCGTCGTCGGCCCGTGGTTGCACCGAATTCGGCACCGGTTTTTTGGATCAGATCACCCGTGGCATCGAACAACTCAGACGGGAACGGGCCTGCGCCCACACGCGTGGTATAGGCTTTGACGATGCCGATGACGCCGCTGACATCCTTCGGGCCAACCCCACTACCGCAGCAGGCATTGCCCGAAACGGTATTGGACGAGGTGACAAACGGGTAGGTCCCATGATCGATATCCAAGTGGGTTCCCTGGGCACCTTCGAAAAGGATCTTCGCACCGCTGTTGCTTGCTTTTTGCAAGGCCACGGAAACGTTTGTCACATATGGCCTCAGCCGATCGGCAAAAGCCGTGTAGGATTTCTGGACGACGTCGAGTTCCACCGTTTCGACATCGAGAAACTTCTCCAGATAAAAATTCTTTTCGGGAACGATGGATTCGAGTCGTTCCCGAAACGATTCCGGATCGATGAGATCGACAAAACGGACACCCCTTCGAGTGGCTTTGTCTTCGTAGCAGGGCCCGATGCCCCGGCCGGTGGTGCCGATCTTTTTATCGCCGATCATTTTTTCACGCCCCTGATCGATCAACTTATGGTAGGGCATGATCACTTGGGCGCGATCGCTGATCAAGAGTATTTCCGGGCCAACGGGGATCCCTTTGGAACTTAGATAATCGATCTCCTCGATCAACACCTCGGGGTCGACGACAACACCGTTGCCGATAATGCAAGTTTTCTTCTGGAGAATGCCGGATGGGATCAAATGGCTGATGAACTGTTCACCGTCGACCACCATGGTGTGGCCGGCGTTATTGCCGCCTTGGAAACGAACGACGACATCCGCATTGGCGGCCAGCAGATCGACAATTTTTCCCTTTCCTTCATCGCCCCATTGCGTCCCGACAATAACAATGTTTGCCACTTAACGCTCCTTCATGAATGAATTATACCGAAAGCGAGATCAACCACCACCGTCGCCGACAGATTTCAGTTGGCCTTGCGGCGATTGCGAAAAAAAGTTTGCATAATGGACCGACACCGGTCGGCGCAAATTCCATTGACAATATCAACCTGGTGATTGAATCGGGGGTCTCGGCCAAGGTGGTAGAGGCTTTCGGCAGCTCCCCATTTGGGATCGGGCGTGCCGTAAACCACCCGTTTTATCCGGGCGTGAATGATCGCCCCCATACACATGGCACAAGGTTCAACAGTAACATAGAGTGTTGTGCTTAACAAACGATAATTTTGCATCTGCCGGGCGGCACGCCGCAGCACGTTCATCTCCGCATGGGCTGACGGATCGCAGTCGCTGATCGTCCGGTTGTGGTCCTGAGCGACCACCTGGCCGGCGGCATCCACAAGAATAGCACCCACCGGAACCTCCCCCATGCGTTCGGCGGCAAGGGCTTGCGCGATGGCCAACGCCATGTATGCTTCGTGTGATGATTTCATTGGTCCGCAATTAACGACTTTTCAGGACCGATTCAACAAAATATTTTATTAGCCCATTGACATGCATCGCGCTTTGGCTTAAAAGGCTTTCCAACTTTTTCGCGCCCGTAGCTCAGCTGGATAGAGTGCCGGACTACGAATCCGTAGGTCGCAGGTTCGAATCCTGCCGGGCGCGCCAGCAAACACAAGGGGTTACAGCAAACCAGCTGTAGCCCCTTTGTAATTTGACAAGACCGTGTAAGCTCTGGTGTAAGCACTTTTGATCAACGCCACAAAAAAAACGGCCACCCGTAAGGATGACCGCTTTTCGTTGCTGGAAAACGTTTTTATTATGCCGCCGCCCGCTCAAGCTCCGCAACGACATCGACGCCTTTTTTGCAAGGCTGGCCGTCAAGGCAAAGATCCTGGCAATCTCATCATAGGATAGGAGCTTTCGCATCGCCTCAACGCTTTCAACGAACGAATCAGAAAAAAAGCCGTCATCATTCAAAAGTTGCCACGTTTCTTTTGTCAGATTCATCGGTTACCCTTTCGATTAGTTAATGTTGTCAAGACCGTATCTGTAAAGGGCTTCAATGTCAACAACTATTTGAATTTGTTTAAAAAACTCCCAAATGGGAGTTTTGGGAATTTTGGGAATCGATTAATCCGCCGATATCGAATTCATGAGTGCACCCACGACAATCGAAGCCAAGATTGGGACCGGCCGCTGCGTCCAGACATGCCTCGTAGTGGCGGCAAAAATAATTTCGGCGATATCCATCTGGGCGGCCCTGAAAAAGCTTGTTTTCGTACCACGCCACCAGGGCGCGAAGGCCAGTCGGCGCCGGCACAAGCGTGAATGATGGCGTTTCCGGCTTCGGCTGTTTGTATCGACGGGCGCCAGGGTGCTGCCGGCGGTACCAGGCGCGCTTGTATTCGAGCCAGCATTCCCGGCACCGGCCGGACTTGTAGACCGGTTCGTCCCTATTACAGTGTCGGCAGGGTTTTAGGTCGGTCATGATTGCCGTCCAAGCTCCGCCAGCGCCTCATCAACCATTTTTTTTGATTCTGCAAAAAACCGTCGCCCTTCTTCCGGCTCGTTTGAAAGTGCCGCCAGTTTGGAAGGCAACCCGGTCAATTTTGTCTTGGCATTCATGATCATGCCGGACCAAGCCCTTTCGACGGATTCAGCCGGCAAAAGCTCTTTTCGTCTGGCTGCATTGTCCAGGGCAATCTTGTCCGCACGCTCCTTGGCTTCACGTGCTCGTTCGGCATTAAGATCGAGAGCATTCGAATCGCCGGAAGATACGCCGGCCTGTCTAAAATCAGCCTCATAGATCACATATAGCGCCTTTGCTCGATCCCACATTTTTTCCCTGCCAACATCCTCGCTTCCCAGGGTTGAGGCATTGAGACGCTTCCTGACAGTCTTGATGTCTTTCTCTGTTATTTTAGCAAGTTCGGTCATGTTTACTTTCACAATTGAGCCTCATTCAACTATTTTTTAATGTTCCATTATGGGATGGTCAAAAAAATCCTGTGACTAACTTTTTG
>NZ_BBCC01000070.1 GCF_001311845.1 Desulfosarcina cetonica JCM 12296
TCGAAACCGGCCGCCTGCCTTGATTTTTAAGCTTTTCAGGCATGGCGTGTACCAACTCGTCGGCCTTTTCACGTAGTTCGTCCGAGTCGATCGCTTGTTGAATTTTCAGGGCCGTCATCAACGCGGCTATTTTATCAGTTGCCTTAAGTATGGCGCGTTCGGCAGCTTCAAGGCTATTGGGATCGGTAATGGATTGTCGAGTGTTTCGGATTTCATCGAGCTCGTTTAATGCCTGGTTGAGTTGGCTTTGAAGCTCGTCAGCTTGATTGATGCTACCGGATGTTTTTTCCGCCATGACCATCTCCCTGTTTGGTTTATATTCCAATCCAGGATGATGGTATATTAAATGTCGCCCATTGTCCAGGGGGCTGTACGTTATTGCTTAAATTGCCTATTATTCATGAATGCACCCATCGCGGTATCTGGGTTTGGAAACGTCGCATGGGGCGTGGTCACGAAAGCCACCCAAATGGGCGGCAAGATTGTAACACTATCCGGCCCAGATGGTTTCATCCACGATCCAAAAGGTATTCATGGGGAGAAGATTGACTATATGTTAGCGATGCGACGGACCAACCGCGACCGTGTGGAAGACTATGCCACGGAGTTCGGGGTTGAATTTTATCCAGGTGAACGGCCATGGGATCTTCCATGCGATGTCGCTTTTCCGTGTGCCTGTGAAAATGAGTTGGACGAAAAAGATGCCCTAAATCTCCTTAAAAACGGCTGCCAGTGTATCACCGAAGTCTCCAACATGCCAGTGACCCAGAAAGCGATGGATCTTCTGGTGGAAAGCGGCATTCTCTATTCTCCTGGAAAGGCCTCGAATGCTGCAGGTGTGGCCTGTTCAGGACTCGAAATGGCCCAGAACAGCTCCAAAATCAGATGGCCGCGGGAAGAGGTCGAACAACGACTGCGCACCATTATAATCGACATCCATGAGACGTGCCTATCCGTTGCTGAACGATATGGCCAAAAAGGAAACTACTTTTTTGGTGCCAATATTGCCGGATTCATCAAAGTTGCCAATGCGATGATCGATCAAGGCAACACCTGAACGGGTGTATGCCGAATTGAGAGGAAGCTTATGATTATCGGAATTCCAAAAGAGATCCTATTTGAAGAAAAAAGGGTAGCCGCCACACCGGACACCGTGCGCAAATATATCCAATTGGGTTTTGATGTCATCATCGAGACATCCGCAGGGGAAGGCATTTTATTGGGGGACGATGAATACGCGATGGCGGGAGCCACGATTGTCTCCGACCCTGAACGGCTGTTCGCCGAATCCGACATCGTCCTTAAAGTCAAACAACCGATCTTCAATGAACGGCTTGATAAGCATGAAGTCAACATGCTGCGCGACGAGAGCATGTTGATCACCTTTCTTCACCCGGCCGCGCCAGAGAACCATGATATCGTCAAACGGCTGCGGGATAAAAAAATCACAGCTCTGACCATGGACGGTATCCCGCGCATTTCCCGTGCCCAGCGCATGGACGCCCTGTCTTCCATGAGCACGGTTACCGGTTACAAATCCGTAATCATGGCGGCCAACCAACTGCCAACGTTCATCCCCATGATTGGGACGGCAATCGGTACGATCAAGCCGGCAACATTTCTGATTGTTGGCGCTGGGATTGTGGGACTTCAAGCCATTGCCACGGCCAAACGTCTTGGCGGTGTTATCAAGGCCATCGATATCCGTAAGGAAGCCTGCACCCAAGCCGCCAGTCTGGGCGCCAAAGTGGTTGATTTCGACATTCCTCAGGAGTTGGCGACTGGAAGCGGGGGGTATGCAAGAGCTCTGGAAAACGAATGGCTTGAAATTGAACAGCGTCTGATCAGTCCCCATCTGGAAGATGCAGATGTGGTCATCCTCAGTGCGCTGGTACCGGGAGAAGTTGCACCAATCCTGGTAACCGAGAAAATGCTTTCTACCATGAAATCGGGGTCGGTGATCATGGATGTCTCCGTGGATCAGGGCGGTAATTGTGCGGCTACTGAACCGGGAAGATTCATTCAACGATTGGGCGTCCAAATCTGCGGCATTCAAAACATTCCCGGCAGGATGGCGGTGCATGCCAGCTGGTTGTATGCGAACAACATCTATTTTTATGTCGAAAATCTTTTCAAAAACGGTGTGGGAGAGCCTGACCTGAAAGATGAAATTGTAAAACGTTCTCTGGTCACCCATCGTTCAAGCATTCACCATCAAGGCGCACTAAAGGCCATGCGTGGCGCGTTGTCCAATTAACCCGAAAGAGGCGCACAGATGGCAAACTTGCTTTTAATGACAGGTGTTTTCATAGCGTCCTTTATTGTCGGCACGCTGCTGATATCCAAGGTGCCTTCTTTGCTGCATACGCCCCTGATGTCCATGACCAATGCCATTTCGGCAGTTACCATCTTGGGTGCGTTGATTCTCTTCTCAGTGGAGACGTCGGTTGTCGAAAAGGTGTTGGGTGCACTGGCTATCATTACGGCATCCTTCAATGTTGTCGGCGGTTTTGCCATTACGGATAGAATGCTCAGGCTTTTCAAGGAAAAACGCACCAACGAACAAAGTCCGTACTGATTGGGGCAGTCACTCTTCATCCATACGATGGTGAGCCCACAACGCACCCTTGGGTGTATCCATGAACCCATAAAAGAAATCCTCCGAATCATGATATTCTTTATCGACGTTGCGGTTATATTTGCCCTGATAGCGGGGATATGGCAGTTCCGGGAACCCCGACAGGCAAAATTCGGCAACCTGACAGCCGCAGGTGCGCTAACCTGTGCGTTTTTGTTGGTGCTTTATCGTCATGAAATAATGGACATGGGGATTGTCATCGCGTCGCTTCTAGTGGGGGGGCTCACCGGATTTGCAGTGGCGCGTAGCGTCAGCATGATTCAGATCCCGGCGATGGTGGCCTTCCAGCACGGTGCAGGCGGCGCAGCGGCATTTGTTGTATCCTTGGTTGAGCTTACCCGTGCGACCAATACGCTGGATGAAGTAAGTGAAATTTCGGGTGTGATAGGATTGACGATCGGTGCGGTGACATTCAGTGCCAGCATGGTGGCCAGCGCCAAACTATCCAACCGAATCAGGCAGACACCGCACATCCTGAAGGCCCACAACTACCTTTTGTCGATAGCCCTCGGCGGCTTGTTCATGGTTGGTGTGTCGTCCTTTTATTCTTCGACCTCCGATATGGCATTGATCCTCTATCTTGTGCAGATTCTGCTGTCTGTTTTTTGGGGCATCTTGTTTTCGATTCGCATTGGCGGCGCCGATATGCCGGTATTGATTTCACTCCTGAATGCAGCAGCCGGTCTGGCTGCATCATTTTGCGGGGTGGTGACCGGCAGTCAGTTGTTGATCGCTTTCGGAGCTACGGTGGCAGCCTCGGGTTCCATTCTCACCCATGTGATGTGCAAGGCCATGAATCGAAATCTTTTCCGAGTATTCTTTCCTGAACAAAAGAGACCAATGGATATCCCAGAAAAAGATGAACGATCGTCAACATTGTTATCCGCACCAGCGTCCGAAGACGCCGAAGCATCGGCAGTGGTACAGGGTTTAAAAAAGGCGGCGACGGCCATTTTGAATGCCGAAACCGTGATCATTATTCCCGGCTATGGGATGGCCCTGGCCAACGCCCAAATGAACGTCGCCGAACTTGCCCAATGGATGGTTGCCATGGGTAAGGATGTCAAATACGCCATCCACCCGGTGGCTGGAAGGATGCCCGGGCACATGAATGTGCTCCTGGCCGAAGCCGGTGTGGATTACGACATGCTGATTGAGATGGAAACCATTAATTTTGACTTTCGGTACACCGATCTGGTTCTGATCGTCGGCGCTTGTGATGTGGTCAATCCCGCTGCCATTGATGTCGAAAACACCCCCATCTCAGGAATGCCGATTTTGATGGCCCACCAAGCCAAACAGGTGGTGTGCTGCAATTTCGATGACAAACCAGGCTATTCAGGTGTCGAGAACTCTTTATACAAAAATTGCAATACCATCATGCTTCCGGGAGATGCCAAAAAGACAATCAATCAACTATTGGCATCTCTGAGCGACCAACAACATAAGGCTCCGAACGTTAAGGTATCTGCTTTGTATTTGATGGATGGTTGAATTGGTATTTTATTACATTAGAGAATTCGAAATGGAAACGGACATGCATAGAAAGAACCCATCCTCCCCCCAACACCGGGTCGATATCAAACATGTTCACGATTTAAACGAGCGTACAAAAGAGCTTAATTGCCTTTACAGTGCCTTCAGACTGTTGGGCGCAACGGATGACACACCCTTGGAAAAAACTCTCCAGGAAGTGGTTGATCTGTTACCAAGCGGCTGGCAATACCCCAAAATTGCATGTGCCAGGCTTATCATTGGCGACAAGGAATATCGTTCCGAACGATATGTCCAAAGCAACTGGCTTCTGACCGCAGACATTGTCCAAACAAAGGAAAAGGCCGGTTCAGTTGAGATCGCTTATGCTGAAATGCGTCCTGAATGCTTTAAAGGTCCTTTCCTGGAAGAGGAAGTGTTCCTGTTGGAAGCGATTGGCAAGCTGATCGGCCAATTCCTCCAACGCAAAACCCTGGAAGAAGAAAAAACCAGATTCTTCCTCGATGTTCAAAAAAAATACGAGAAAATCCTCAGTGGATTTATTCCTATTTGCGCGTCCTGCAAGAGTATTAGAGACGAAGACGGGGTGTGGCAACGGCTGGAAACCTACGTTCATAAGCAAACCGGTGCGACATTCAGCCACGGCATCTGTCCGGCATGTATTAAAAAGCTATACCCTCATTTCGAAAAGCGATAGTTGACGATCATGCGTTCACCTTTTTTCGAGGTAATCAGAACGAACTCCATAAATGACGTGCCGGTCAAAGCCGGCCATGATGGAATAAAAACCTCGTCCGCAGATTCTGTGCTCATCGGAAAGGAATGAATGAAAAAATGGAAAAGATGAAAGTTAGGGAATTGATGCGTTCAATTGACGAATTCCCTCGCATTTCCAGTCAAGCCACTTTTATGGAAGCTGTGAAAGTCCTGGAAAAGGTCGACCTGGAATTCAAGTCAGGCAAGGCTCCCGAAAAGATTTTACTGGTCTATGATGTGACGGGATATATTGTTGGAAAATTATCCCCCATGGACGTTGTTCAGGGTTTAGAACCAAACTACGCAAACATCGACGACCTTAAAGTTACTCCCTATTATCAACTGATAAGAATGTGGCACAGACCGCTAGGTGAACTCTGTGAAAAAGCCCATAGTGTTAAAATCCACAATTTTATCAAGATGCCGACTACTGATCATATGGTAAATGTTGATGATAAAATGGACAGCGCCTTTCACCTTTTCGTCGTAAACCGCCACGATTCTCTTTTCGTCAAAGACGGGCAAGACATCGTGGGCCTGATTCGATTCTCAGATGTCTATAAGAAAATCAGAGAAACCATGATGACGTGTCGTCTTCCGGCGTAAATCCACTGTATGAACAGATAGTTAAATTGAAAGTTTGGTGGCGCGAGTATACTGATCCTACAGAGGAGGCGATATGGCCAGCAACTTCTACATTGTTGCTAAAAAAAAGAGAAATCAATTCCTGGAGTTAAGGTTGTTCGGCGATTTTGACGCATCGTCTGCGTGCGAACTGATCAATTATCTGGACGAAAGCGTCAATACATCCTGCAAAGTGATCATCGATACCGATGGATTACGGGCTATCGACGGCTTCGGTTTAAGTCTCTTCCGTCCACAATTATCAAAGCGAAACAAACTCCTGGCGGATATCGAGGTGGTTGGACGGTTCGGCGAGGTTTTTAGGGAAGAGTGAAATATCAAGATTGGGTGCATTTTAATTTTCCACATGAAGTGTTGAGTCGCTCCTGTTGAAAGGACTGAAAGGGAAGGGCATTTCCAATGAAGGACCAAATCAATAATAATGAAAACGTGTTTGATGTTCATAAACGGTTTTTTCTGGCAAACAGCCCCAATCCGGATACTGTGGTCGACTTAACCGTCGGCCAGAAATGGCGGCTAATGGGTAAACGTGAATACCAAACCCTTTTTTGCCTTCAAGGCAGGGTGTGGGTGACGCAAGAATGCGACATCCGCGACTACGTGCTCGAAAAGGGTGATGCTTTTATCGTCACACAACGAGGATTAGTGATCGTCAGAGCCATCATTCAGGCTCGAATAGGTTACGCCGAGAGCATAGTACCTTTGGATTCGAAGCGATATTTCCCCCATACTTTTCTGACCAAGGGCCTATCGGCAGCGTTCAAGAAGGCTATGAAGCAACGGAGGGACAATGTATCCGCATGAAATTAATGCCAATTTATCAAACCCAAAAAAGAAATGGACTGTCAAAGTAAACTCCCGGATATGCATAAAAGATGTAGATAGCGGTGAAGTGTTCACATTTTTCCTTGTTCCACCTGAAGAACTTGATGCAAAAAATGGTAAAATATCAATTTTAACGACCCTTGGTGCTGCTTTGATCGGCAAAGGGGTCGGAAATGTGGTCACCTGGCAGGCTCCATCCGGTCCAAGGAGATTTGAAGTGCAATCTGTGTTTTGTTGAGGATATCAAGGCCTAATTCCGGTGCAGCCCGTTAACTTCTTTGTCCCTGCCTGACACATTCGCTGCGAACGAAAAACAGTTTTTGGGGAGAAAAGAATGGCGGATACGATGAAAGGAGAAATTAATGAGCGAGATGCCTTGCGTATTCTAACAGAGGCATCTGTCAAATGCCGGCCTTTTGCCAGTACCGCTCTTATTCGTGCATCAAACGGGGTCATGTACAATTTTTCGAGTGGAGGCGCCTTTGTCGAAACGACCGACAATTATAGCGTTGGAACCATTCTAATTGTTCATGTTATTAATTACCCCCATATTCCCTCATCAATCGCCGGAGATGTTCGGCCACGCTCAGTTTGCCTGGCAGAAGTCAGATGGCAACGGCAATTGAGTAGCGGAAGGGTTGTTCGATATGGCATGGGGTTGAAGTATCTTAACTAAAAAAGCATCACAGAATTAGAAAAAATGGGAATAATCCGCCCTCAGTTCTTTGACCACAAACCTCTGTAAATCAATCCGAAGTCGCCAAATATATTCCCACGGGATGAGGGAAATGACAAAAAGTCTGTTTATTCGGGCACTGGTCGCCATTCTTGCTGATAGCAAACAGGTCTGCCCACAAGGCCCTGCGGGCTTACCTGGAATCGGTGGCTCCCGACGATGCCGACCCGTTGTTCCCGAGCCGCAAGACCGGACGGCCGATCACGTTTCAGATGGTCAACTTCCTGGTCAAGAAATGGGCACACACGATCAACTTAAAGGGGAATTATGGGGAGCACACCCTGCTCCAAATTCAGTCATATGATCTCAAGGGGCTTGAAAGCGTAACGATAATGGTTAATTTTCATAAACGAGATATTCCTCTCCGTCACCCACCAACTCACTATCATTATATCGAAATATTAAAAGAGGATTGTTGTGGCACGAAAAAAACTTGTTGAGCATAATGCCCTGGTTCAAGCGATCGAGATGGGCACATCCAAAGCCAGGATCATGGAGGACTTCGGTTTCAAAGATTCCACGGCTCTGCATGCAGCCTATTACAATGCCCTTGTGGCTTTGGGAAAGATCGAGGGAGTGAAAAAGGAACGCAAAAAAAAGAAAGTCAATACCCGGATAAGCATCAACAGCAGGGGAAGTCTCGTCGTTCCCAAGGAACTGGTTGATTATCTGGAATTGGACCCTGACGCCCAGTACGATGTTGTGAAAAACGGTTCCGATCTGATCCTGAAAAAAAGCGCAAAGCCGCCAAAGACCATCCTTCGCAAGGGCGCTAATTCTCCTAAATATGGGGTTGTAAGCCAGAACCCTATATAATTCCGTTACCCCCCTCCAGCCATGCCACGATCGAGTCCAAATCAACCACCTGCCCATTGTCACGGACAAGTGTAGTGCCTGATCAGGTGAATGTGGCGACACGCCGTTGGTGAAGTCTTTTTTATCTAAGCAAGTGCCTTTGCGTTGCCAGCCCCCAAGGGAGGCTTTACGCTTAGTTGGCGGCTGGCAGTGCAAATGTTGGGGTTGCCCCTACTTGGTTCTCCGATTCAGGATACCTTTTCAAATTCATCCTTACCGACACCGCAGATGGGGCAAACCCAGTCATCGGGCAAATCCTCGAAAGAGACGCCTGGCTCAATTCCTCCTTCTGTGTCGCCTTCGGCAGGGTCGTAAATGTAATCGCAAGGAATACATCTCCATTTTTCCATGTTTTCTCCTTTCAATAATTAACGGGTGCGCATAACCTGAAGAGAAGCGGATTTCACCGATGGGCTACAATAATTTTGTTGATTTTACTGGCTTGGGGGTTTTAACCACAAGAAACCTTAATGTCGACTGGCTTTCATTGTACCAGCAATGGGGAATCTTTGCGGGACTGCTGATGAGTGTGTCTTCGCTGACCGCCTGTTTTTCGCTGCCGATTTCAACTATGCCGGTTCCTTCCAGAACATAGAAAAAAACATCCACGGGCGTTACGTGCTTTTTCAGGCTTCCCCAGGCTGCAGGGTGATGTGCACCACCTGGGCGTTTTCCGTATTATAGAGCATGCTCGCTTTTACGCCGTGCGGGTTTTCCATTATTGGTGCGGCTTTCGCGTTGATTGTTTCCATGGGGCGTTCTCCTTTTTTATTGCATTTTCACCGGTCAAGAGATTCGTTGATCATATGGTTTATAATGTTCATTGAAGGATTTCAGTTTGCCCTTTAGTCGAGCCAAGCCGGCATAAAGTGCAGGAACCCAGGCAAGGGTGAGGAATGTCGAGACCAGCAACCCGGCAATGGCCACCACCGCCAGCGGTGAAAGCCGTTCGAGCCCCACGGCGGACTGTGCCGCCACCGGAAGCATACCGGCCACGGTGCTCAGCGCCGTCATCAGAATCGGCCGGGTCCGTCGGAATATGGCCTGCTCGATGGCGTCATGCAGGCCCGTTCCCTCGGCCCGGGCCGTTTCGATAAAATCCACAAGCAAAATTGAGTTGTTGACCACAATTCCCCCCAGAAGAATCATGCCCATGGCAGCCGGCATGCAGAAATGGCGTTCAAGCAGAAGCATCCCCCAGGGAACACCGATAAACGCCAAGGGAATCGCGCTCATGATGATGACAGGTCGCAGATAAGAAGAAAAGGTAACGACCATGGAGAAGTACAAAAACAGTATCGCCAGGCCCATGGCCAAGCCCAATTCGGCAAAGCTTTCCCTCATTTGTCGGATCTCGCCTTCCTGGGTGATAAGGTAGCCGGCGGGAAGTTTTACGTCCGACAGAACACGTTGAACCTGGTCCTGAAGGTGGGTAATTGCGGTGCGGTCGCGATAACCGAGGACGTTGACAACGGGCAAGAGGTCTTGACGGGTGATCCGCGCCTGGCGAAATACCTGCCCGATGTCGGCGATCTCCGAAAGCGGGATGGGACCTTCTGGCCCAACGATCTGAAGGCTTTCAAGGTCGGATATTGTGGTCATTGCAGCCGCGTCAAAACGCAGCCTAACGTTATATCCGTTCTGAGCCGCAATGCTGAACTGCGACGCCACCCGTCCTGTGGTGGCGGCTGTCATCATTGCCGAGACATCGCTGGGAGACAGTCCATAGCGGGCCAGCCGCGTTTCATCCAGGTTGATGGCGATTTCCCTTTTGGACCAGTCCCAGGAGCGGGAAACGCTGGTCAGTCCGTGGATCGACCGTAGCCGTTTCTCAACCTCAGCGGCCAATTGGTCCAACAATCGGGGATCCGGTCCGGAAATCATCACATCAATGGGGGCGGCGATGGAGGAAAGGGGCGTCGCCCCGTAGTCATAGACATCCGCCCGTTTGAGCCCGGGAATTTTTGAAAATGAATCCCGAAGCTCGGCCTCGATCTCCCAAATGGATTTTTCCCGCTCAAACCGATTCTTGAAGTGGACGGTGATCAGTCCCTCCTGAGAAGTTCGGTCTGCGCCGAAACTGATCACATCGGGTTCGGCCCCGACCAGCGTGGCCATGCGCAGAAAACCCGGAACCGCCATGATGCGTTTTTCCATCTCCGCCGCGACACGTTCAGTGACCGCGAGAGGGCTGTTGGGCCAGACGTCGAAGCTGACTTTCACAATCCCCGTATCCATGGGAGGCATGAGGTCCCGCCCGGCCAGAGGCATCTGTCGTAAACTCACAATGAGCAGGACCATCATCAGCACTGGAAACAGCCACCCCCATTTTCCCATGGAGAGCCGGAAACAACGCACAAAGAACCGCTGCATGGGAAGAAGCCAGAAGGCGGTCGTTTTTTCAACAATCCGCTCCACCCGGTTGGCTCCCTGGCCGGTTTTCATGAGTTTGGGGGCCAGTAACGGAATGACGGTCACAGAAACAATGTAGGATGAGAGCAGGGCCAGCGATAGCACCACCGAGAGGGGCCGCAGAATTTTTTGGGAATAGCCGCCCACGAACATGATGGGGATCAATACGGCAAGGGTCGTGGCGGTGCCCGCGAAATCCGCGAGAAAAATTTCCCGGGTGCCGTCCACCGCTGCCTGGAACAAGGGTTTATTTCCTGGCGCCGCATGGCGGTCAATGTTCTCGATGACGACAATCGCGTCATCCACCAGAAGCCCCACGGCCAGGATGATGGCGGTCATGGTGACGATGTTGAGTTCGTATCCGATGAGTTTCATGCCCGCGAAGGTCATGAAAAAGGTAAACGGTATGGATATGGCCGCCAGCAACGTGGTGCGTATGCGGGCCAGGATCAGAAAAATGACCATGACCGTCAGGATCACCGAGTCCCGGAGCGCACCGATCAGATTGGACACGGACGTTTGAATGAGTTCTCCCTGGGTATCGGCAACCTCGAACACCAGCTCCGGAAACGAGGCCCGGATGCCAGGCAGGGCTTTTCCAAGGGCCGACAAGGCCCCGGTGACCGATTCGCCTTCACCGCGCAGGATGTTGAGTCCAATAGCGGGTCGGCCGTTACCCCGAAAGAATGAACGTCGCTCTTGGGCGGTGGTCGTGACGTCTGCCACGTCCCGTAGGTGTATGGTTCCACTCCGGCCATCACGGGAGAGAACGATCTCTTCCAGTTGGTAACGCAGGTCCCGCTCGCCCCGTATAATGATGACCTGTTCGCTCGATCGGGAAAACAGCGTGCCGCTAGGCATGTTGCGGTTGAGGGCGTATACCGCCGCCGCTACCTGGTCCGCCGTAAGCCCGTAGCGGGCCAACCGATCGCGTTTGATGACCAGACGGATTTCCGGGACATACCCGCCGAAAACCTCCACGTCGGCGATTCCTGAGACGCGCAATAGCTCATCTTGGATTTCGTTATCGCAGATCTGACGGACCTTGGACAAGGCCATTAACGACCCCGCCTTTGGATAAACCGCGAGTGTCTGTACGGGTGCGGTGGCATCGCTGACCCGAAAAATTCTCGGTGCTGGCAGATCGGACGGCAGGCTCGGCAGTATGCGGTTCAACGCTGCATTGACATCCGTTACCGCCGCGTCCAGGGATTTGGTGTATTCGAATTCCACGCGAACGGCGGCGGTCTCATCTCGGATGGTCGACTTCACGGTCCGAAACTTGTCCAGGGTCGCCATTTCCTTTTCAACCTTCCGGGACACCTTGTCCGCCATATCTTTGGCGGCGGCGCCGGGCCAATTCAATAGTACCGATACCTGAGGATAGTTGGAATCTGGGAACAGGTTCAACGGCAGGGTGTTGAAACCGATAACACCAAAGATCGTTCCGAGAAGGATCAAGGCGATGATGCCATGGGGTTTCTTCAGGTAAGCGCTCACCCAGTTCATGGCGTGCCTCCCGAAACCGGATAAACGCGGCCCCCGGCGACCAAGGTCAACAGCAGGGATTCGGGGCCGGCGGCAAGCGTACACTCTTTTTTCAGAGGACCATCTACGACGGCCCGGGATCCGGATTTTCCAAGCACGGTTACCGTCACCGGACTAACTGTCATATCGTCGGCCAAAGGGAATACCAAGGTCTTGTCCCCGGATTCCAGAAGACAATCCGCATCCAGCACCCACCCTCCGGGTTGGCTATCGTCAGGTCTACCCCCACCACCCCATAGGTGGGAAGGTTGAACGGCCGGGTCGGGGATTTGATTTCCACGGTTGCCAGATTCCCCGAGACGATGGCCGGATGGACCCGATCAACTACCATTTCGAGGCCCTCGCCACCGTGCAGCAATCGAACCGGTGCGTTTCGAACAAGGGTCGCCGCCGTATCCTGGGGCACCCAGATCAGAATCTTGTATCCCCGATCTGGATTTTCCACTCGGAAAACCGGCATCCCGTTTGTAACCAGATCGCCGAGCCCCTTCATCCGTTCAGTGATGATTCCGTCGAAAAACGATTCCAGATGGGAAAAAGACAATGCGACCTTTGCCGCGGACAGCTCCTGTTCCAGGCTGCGAACGCGGCTTTCGGCCAGGCTGGCCGAAAGCTCCGCTTCGTCAAGTGTCTCTTGGGCAACGGCTCGGTTTTTGAGTAGTTCTCGGCGGCGGTTACGGATGGTTTGTTTCGTGGCCAAGTCTTCCCGCGCCCCGACAAGTTCAGCCGCCAGGGAATTTTTCTTGGTTTCGGAAAGCCGGGTGTCAATCTCCGCTGCGACCTCGCCTTTTCGAAGCCGATCCCCCACGTCCTTGTTGAGCACCGTGATATAGCCAGTAGTCTGGGCTGACAACAACGCTTCAGCTTCGGGTTCGATGGTTCCGAGATAATGCTGGGTAATCGGTAGACGGCCCCATTTCCCGGACGTGGTGGAAACGGCGACGGGTCGCGTGAGGGGCATGGATTGATTTGCAAGTTGGGCCTTGCGATGGTGCACGAGCAAGATTGCGCCCAAGATTACAAGACCCACTATGATGACCACAAGAGACCGGATAAAGAACGTTTTCATGCCGAAGGGCTCAACTCCATTAATTGACCATGCAAACGACAGCAGCTGGCAATAGGAAATCGCTATCGCTTCCGTTTCAGCAGGGATCAATAAGAAATGCTTGTTTGCGTGGGGCATCAAAGCAGGCCTGCGTGTCCTTCCTCAGCGGAACGGACACGCAGGCCGATCATGCCTAATTGCCGGCCATCATGGCGGCGATGTCCGCCTCTACTGTCCCGATGGGTTTGATGTCGAATTTCTCCACAAGTACAGTAGTCACATTGGGTGAGAGAAAACCCGGCAGTGTCGGTCCCAGGCGGATTCCCTTGACACCGAGGAAGAGCAACGCCAGCAGAACGGCCACGGCCTTTTGTTCATACCAGGCGATGTCGTAGGAAACAGGTAGTTCATTGATGTCATTCAGGCCGAACGCTTCCTTGAGCTTCAGGGCGATGACCGCCAGGGAATAGGAATCATTGCACTGGCCGGCGTCCAGCACACGGGGAATACCGCCGATGTCTCCCAAGTCCAACTTGTTGTATCGGTACTTGGCGCAACCAGCGGTGAGAATCACCGTATCCTTGGGCAGGTTTTCGGCCACTTCGGTAAAGTAGCCGCGGGTCTTTTGGCGCCCGTCACAGCCGGCCATGACGACGAAACGCTTAATGGCGCCGGACTTGACAGCGTCGATGACCTTATCGGCCAGGGCCAGGACCTGGTTATGGGCGAAGCCGCCCACGATCTTACCGGACTCGACCTCTTGGGGCGGTGCGCAACCTTTGGCCCTTGCCACGATAGTGGAGAAATCCTTTGCCCCGCCCGATGGCCGGCCCGCGATGTGTTTGGCGCCCGGATAGCCCACCACACCGGTGGTAAAAAGCCGGTCCAGATAGGTGTTCTCCTTTTTAATCGGGATCAAACAGTTGGTGGTAAGCAGGATGGCACCGTTGAAGGTTTCGAAATCCTGGTTTTGGTGCCACCAGGATCCGCCGTAGTTGCCCACGAAATGGCTGTATTTCTTAAAGGCAGGGTAGTAATTGGCCGGCAGCATTTCTCCATGAGTATAAACATCGATGCCGGTTCCCTCAGTCTGCTCGAGCAACTCCTCCATGTCTTTCAAGTCATGACCGGAAATCAGGATGCCGGGATTTTTGCCCACGCCGATGTTCACTTCGGTGATTTCCGGATTGCCGTACGCCGTGGTATTGGCTTCATCCAGAAGGGCCATGGTGTTAACGGCGCACTCTCCGGCCTTCATGACCATGGCAATCATCTCATCCGTCGAAAGCTTCTTGGTGGTGGACGCCAGGGCCTCCATGAGAAAGCCATAGATGTCGTCCTTTTCATGACCGAGAATTGAGGCGTGATCGGCATAGGCGGCGACGCCCTTACAGCCGATAACCAGAAGCTCCCTTAGCGACCGCACATCTTCGTTTTCGGTGGCGGTGATGCGCAGCGGGCCGGACAGGGCCTTGTCCATGATCGCCTGTGTATCGGTGGCTACCCAGGTGGCGCAATCTGGCAGTTTGCCGGGAACCTCGGCCCCGAGCTTTTCCTTGACCGCATCCCGAACCTTGAGGGCTTGCTTGATGCGGCCAACGATCACGTCGTTATCCCAGGCCACGTTGGTAATCGTGGTGAACAGCGCCTCACAGATGAAGTGTCCGGCGTCCTTGTCCACCGTGCCCTTTGCCTTCAACGCTTCCCCGTAAATCGAAATCCCTTTGCACACGTAAATGAGCAGATCCTGCAAATCGGCGGTCTCCTCGGGTTTGCCGCACACGCCCCTGACGGTACAGCCCGTGTTCTTTGCTGTTTCTTGACATTGAAAACAAAACATGACTTGCCTCCTTTGTGTGTAGATGGACGCTACCACCAGAATTCAGGATAGCGCCGGTTTTGTGCCAGGTTATTGACCAGCAGGGCGACAATCAGCATGACAACCGCCCCTAAACCTGCGGGAATGAGAATGTAAAGATATCCCAGCTTGTGCACCGCGTCCGAGCCAATGACAGCGATCAAGGCCGTGGCTCCTCCCGGCGGATGCAGCGTCCGGGTAAGATGCATGACCGCGATGGCGGTCGACACAGCCAAGGCCGCTGCCAGCCATGGCTGTCCACCGATGAGTTGAAAAGCCGTGACACCGATCGCGGCCGAAAGCATATGGCCGCCAATCAAATTGCGCGGCTGGGCCAGGGGACTGCGGATGGCCCCATACACCAGCACGGCCGAGGCGCCGAAGGAGCCGATGATCATCACCAGTCCAGTCCGGTCCAGCAGCTTGTAGTGAACAAGAGCTACCAGGGCAATGCCCAGGAAGCTGCCCAGCCAGGACCAGAGGACTTCACTCATGGCAACCCCGGGCGGGCTCTGGGTATTTCCCAGCATTTTTTTAAAGTAGTGCATGTGCATTCCCTTTCAGCCCAGCATGCAGAACGCGTTGACGAGATCCGAGCGAGTCACGATGCCCACAAGATGGCCGTCCGTCTCCACAATCGGAAGGCGGTTGATGTTCTTTTCCATCAATAGCGCCGATATGGCACCAATGGTGACCTCCGCCGAGGCCGAAATGGCGGGGGCCGTCATGATGTCGCCGGCGGTACGGTTTTTCATCGGTGTGGCCGCACACCCCTTGTTTTTCAGGCAATGGGCTACCACGGCCATGAAAGTCTCGCCCTGGCTTGCGCCCATTTGCCGGAAAAAATCTTTTTCGGAGATCACCCCGACGACGCGACCGGCGTCATCTGTCACCGGTGCACCCGAGATGCCTTTTTCTGCCAGGAGAGTTGCGGTTGTGATCAGATCGGTGTCGGTCCGCACCGCGTGGACCGGGGTGCTCATGATATCGGATGCTTTGAACGCCGCCATCATTCGTTCCTTGGCCAGGGCATAGGCCAGGTGGTAGACCTCCCGGAAGTCGGCCGGGGTAATGTCGATATACCCTTGCATGGACTTCATGGCGGCCATCACGTCGCTGTCGGAGATTTCAACGGGCGCGCATTCTCGAAGGTTGCTTGCATTCATTGGTCATTCTCCAGTGTCAGTCGTTATGGACAAATGGTGCTCATCGCGTCTGATGCGCGACAGGTGGTCGAGCATCCCGGATCAGGCCAGATATTTATCCCGTAGTTGCCCGGCCATGCGGTTAACCGCAGCAAAGGCGCGCTCCACGGTACGCTCCCTGTCCGGGTTGACCAGGCAGCACGTGGCCGGCGATATCATGCTGCCGGCAATCATTTGGTCCCGGTCCACGCCCTTGTCCCACAGGATCTGCCAGACCGTTTCCAGACGATGGATCATGGAGGGCAGGTCCTCCTCTTGAAAAGCCTCGAACCCCGTGGGCACGATACCCCAGACAATCACGCCGCCCCGATCCAGGAATTTTTTGATGGATTTTGCATAGGATGAGAAAATTTCAGCATTTGTGTAGACATCCATGGAAAGCACATCCAGATCCATATTTAGCAGAAAGTCCCAATCCGGGTTGCCGCACAAATGGATCCCTCTCGGCCGGTCCACCTGGGCAAAGAACTGATCCAGATCGCCCTTGGCCTTCAAGTCGCCGTACCCTGCCATGGCCGAGAACAGGAACTGCAGGCCCGGCTCATCCACAAACATGAAGGCATTGGGGTTGCGTGCCTTGAGCCTTTCCAATTGGACATTCAGCCGCCTCGCCATGAAATCCAGCATGAACGGCCGCACCGTATCGTCGAAAAGAATAGGCCGCTCGTCTTGATCGAGAATGTTAAAGCCGAAGCTGATGGGACCTTCCAACTGGCCCCGAATGGCGGGTCGATCCGCCAGATCGAGCGCCAGGAATCGGTGATAGACTGCCGAATAGGTTTCGCTGACGTCGAACATGGTCGGGTCGTCGAAATGTTCGAGCGCGGTTTCCAGTTCCTGGATGAATTTCTCGGTGGAAAAGCGCAAGGTGCGTTTGTCCACATCCAATACGATGCCCGGAAAGTGTTCGGCGGCTTGCACGTACATGTCTTCGTAATAGCTGTAGTTGGGCAACTGGGGCCAGAACGGCACATCCAGGGAGAGGGCCATTTCCAGCGCACGATCAACGTCCGTGTGTGGCATTACCGCCATGGCGGTGGTCATCAGGTTACCGGGTATGGTTGAAACCATTAGCGCTCCTTTCGCAAGGCAACAGGATCAGGGAAACGTCGTCTGCTTGCCGCTTTCCTCGATTACGGTTTCCAAACGGGCAATCAGTTGCTGTTCATCCAGGCCATACTCCCTGGCGACATCGGCGAGGTCATGGAAGGCTTCCGCCGGGCAGCCGGCGCATTTGAGCCCTATATCGATAAAGGTGGACCACAAATAGGGGTGCTGATCCAGCAGCGCCTTGATGGTTGTCGATTTTAAAAGACGGATCGTCATGAACTGGCTATCCTTTTTCCTACTGCCCAAGAGTTCCGAGAAACATAACAACCAGCATGGATTCCTGTGACATGTGAAGCTCAATTTGAAGGTTAATACGACATCTCATTTCAGGTCGACCCTATCCGGATTTAAAAGCCATGTCTTTGCGCTGGCGCAAAGTTCGGAATTTTTTTTTGATAGAAAATGATTGGACAAATAAGGTCTGTTGGGGTGGGGGGGATAGGAGGATTTATTCGGCAAAGGCAACTAAGGCGTGAGGATCAGTTACGATAATTCTTTCCCGCCCGGTTTCGATCCACCCCTTTTTTTCCCAGGCGCTCAGGGTTCGACTAACGGTGTAAAGCGTGGTCCCGGAATAATCTGCGAGGCTTTGACGGCTTAACGGGATGTCGATCAAGACACCCTTTTTATTTTTATTCCCTTTCCAGCGCATTAGCCTGAGCAATGAACGGGCGATTCGTTGATCGACCTGTTCGGTACAAACTTCGAGATAGCGCTGCTGGATATCTTCAATTCTGGATAAAATAACACCCAGCAGGTTGATAGCAATCTCCGGGAATTGACGCATCAATTCCATCATCGTTGGTTGGCTCCAACCGACAACTTCTGTCTCTTGAACGGATTCTGCGGTTACCGGATAGACGCCATTTTTTATGACCGCAACCGCGGCGGTCAATTCTCCGCTTCCCACATAACGAATGGTCACGATCTTTCCATTTTCGTTGAGTTTTGTCAGTTTGAGCTGACCTTTGGTCACCATGTAGCATTGGGATGCAGGGTCACTCTGACAAAAAAGAAACTGGTGGGGAGGTAGATGTTTGTTCATTCCCCTATCAAGTATTCGATCATACTGATCCTCCGCCAAACCTTTGAATACATCTGATTTCGTCAGGCAATCCACCATTGATAATATTTTTCCCATTTTATCCAACAGGTTGTGCCAATAGCGCCGGATCGGCCGAGACTATTCAGGACATGCTCAAAAGCAATTAGACGCAAATCGACATCAATGATTTAACTCAAAATTTACGCCAAATAAGTTCTTGAGCAAAGCTAAATTTTCCCATTATTGTGCAATCTCGGCAACAATCTGACAAAGCAGATAAATAACCCCTCCGCAAAAAAGCCACCTCTCTAAAAAAAATAGGTGACCGGCCAAATGCTTTTCTCGTTTTTTCTATTCAGCTTTAGCCGCTGTTAAAAAGGAGAGCACATCCTTCATTTGTCTGTTGATGGCCTGGTACTGCTCCGAAGAGGCAGAAAGAATCGTCGTTGCCGACTGTATGTATTCTGCAGGCTGCAATTCATCTTGGCAGTTTCTAACAATCTCATGGGCAGATGCCGGTGTCGTTTCAAGATGGAATTGCAATCCGATAACGTTTCTCCCAACCTGAAAGGCCTGATTTTCGCAGACCGCACTTGATGCGATTCTATTGGCGCCGGTTGGCAGATCATATGTTTCTCCGTGCCAATGGAAAACGGTTATCGTTTCGGGAAACTTTAATGTCTTTTTGCCAGCGGTAGCCGTTCCGTGTATTGGAAACCACCCGATCTCTTTAGAGGGATTTGGATAAACCTTGGATCCCATGGCGCTGGCAATGAGTTGAGCACCCAAACAAATCCCCAAAACCGGTTTGCCGGACATCATGATTTCGTGAATGAACCGTTTTTCTTCAGCGAGCCAGGGATATGTATTCTCATCATTGACACTCATGGGGCCGCCCATCACGATCAAAAAATCTATTGTGGCTGGATCGGGGAGCACCCACGATTTGAAAAATTGAGTCCGCGTAATGGAATGCCCGGCATTTTCGAGCCAAGGAGCGATGCTACCCAGGCCTTCAAATGGAACATGCTGAAAATAGTGTGCTCTCATGTTTGCCTCTCCTCAGTTAAAACAAACATTTTTATCAAATGGTGGAACGCCCTTCAATTTTAAAAGGTTTGCTTTGATTGGAATAAATCAGTTAATACAACGAAAACCCCGCGTGATTGACTTATATCAAAGCCAAGCGACGTTCCTTATTTAATGTCGGCGGTTGGATTGAAGGGTGTGATCTCGATTTTGAAATGGTGCCCACGGACGAACCTGACGCGTTGAAAGGCGGGACTGCTGCATCTTGCGCCTTTGGCCAGGCAAACACCTTGTTAAGAAAAACATGGGCGTTGTCAAATATTTACAAATAAAATCAATCTATTTGACAAGCGCGACAATATTTATTATGTGAATCTATATTCACCTATTACCCGTGATGACAAAAAAACGTTTCGGAACAGCTGTTCGCCACGACCAGATCGCTGAAGCGGCATTGGACATCGTCCGCTCAGATGGCACCAGGGGGCTCAATGTCGCTGAAGTGGCAAAACGGGTTGGTTTGGTTCCATCAGCCGTATACCGGCATTTCAAAAATAAAAGTGAGATTGTTGATGCTGTATTGGCGCTGATCCAAAAACGCCTAAATCATAATTACGAGTGTGTGATTCAACGGGATCTTGAACCACTCGAAAAGCTGAACCTACTTCTAACCGAGCACGTTGCACTGATTTGCAGTAACAATGCAATTCCAAGGATGATTTTCTCAGAAGAGGTCATCGGTGGGATGCCTGAGAAGCAGCAGCAACTCTATGGAATCATCCGTGATGTGATCAGAAACGTTTCCTCGGTTGTTGTCGATGGTCAGAAAAAGGGTTCCATTCGTAAGGACATCCCTGCCGAGAATATCGCCGTTTCTTTCTTGGGGATGATTCAGCCAGCGGCAATCATCTGGAGCCTGAGCGATGGTGAGTTCGACTTGGCTCAACATAGCAAGAATGCGTGGACGCTTTTTCTACATGCTATTCAGTGTTCACCTTGACAATCTGAAAAAAAGTGAATGATGGGGGCACCATGAGAAAATACGTGATTGCAGCCATCCTTGTCGGTATTGGCATTATAATCGCTTTTCCCCTCTTCAGCATGACCTACTACACCATGGTGAGAACATCCACGCCGGAGTTCTGCGCCTCCTGCCACGAGATCCAGCCGGCGGTGATGGGTTGGCGCGCCTCCACCCACGTGAACAATGCCCAGGGATTCGTGGCCGACTGCATGGATTGCCACCTGCCCGCACCGCATAAGACCTTCGATTTTTTCTTCGCCAAAACCATGCATGGCGCCAAGGATGTGATCAAGCATTTCACCATCAAGGAATACGATCGCCGTGAAAATCGGCAAGCGGCTTATGCATCCTTCACCAACGATCAGTGCCAGAAATGCCATCGCAATATTTTGGCCATGCCGGACAAGCGTGGTGCCATGCTGGCCCACCGTAGCGTGCTCTATCCCCGCCCGGGATATGAGAAAAAGTGCGTGGATTGCCACTATGACTTGGTGCACAACGACCAGGCGACCATCATGTATAAACAGTACCGGCAGCTGCCCTACCAGGCCAAGGGACTGAGAAATCTTTAACCTCATCGCACGAATAGCCGTTTAACATTTTTTTGATGAAAGGAGCGACAACCATGAGGCGACGAAAGTTGTTTGTCTGTTCGGGGCTGGTGGTTGCGCTGCTGGCCATGGCCGGCAGCCTGTCACCCGCCTTGGCGCAATCCAACTTCGCCAAGGCGAAGGAGTACCGCATCGAACGCAGTGTGCCCCCGGAAGCCGTGGCCTGCATCGAGTGCCATAAGGCTATCAATCCGGGCATTTTCGACGATTGGGCGCAAAGCCGGCATGCCAGTGCCAACATCACCTGCCTGGATTGCCACCTGGCCCAGCCCGGTGATCAGGACGTGGCCACGGCACATGAAAAGAATTACGCCCGCACGGACCTGCCCTACGGTGAAGAGAAATACAAGGTGCCCATCGCCACCGTCGTCACCCCCAAGGATTGCTCCCGCTGTCATCCGGACGAAGTAACCCAGTACAGCAAGAGCAAACATGCCAATACGCTTGAGGTCATATGGAAAATAGACCCCTGGCTGAACAAGGGGATGAATTCGGACAACGAGCGCAAGGTCGGCTGCTATCACTGCCATGGTACGGTAGTGGCTATTGATGACACTGGCAACCTGGATCGTACCACCTGGCCCAATGTGGGTGTGGGGCGGCTCAATTTGGACGGCAGCAAGGGATCGTGCACTTCCTGCCACACCCGCCACCGCTTTGCCGTGTCCGAGGCAAGGAAACCGGAAGCCTGCGACTCCTGCCACCTTGGGCCGGATCATCCCCAGATCGAAATCTACAATGAGTCCAAGCATGGCACCATCTACCATGCCTTTGGAAACAAGTTCAATTTTGACGCCGCCCCCGGTACCTGGACGGCCGGAACCGACTACCGGGCTCCCACCTGCGCCGCCTGCCACATGAGCGGCACCGGCAAGGTCATGGGCACGCATGATGTCACCGAGCGCATCTCCTGGGAAACCCAGCGCCGTTGACCATCCGGCCGGCCGATTTCAAACCTTTCCCCGCCGGGAACGACTGGCAGGTAGAGCGGGATAAAATGAAAAACGTCTGCCGCGCCTGCCACAGCGATGGATGGATCAACGACTTCTACGAGGGCTTTGACAAGGCCGTGCAGGAATATAACGATGTCTATTTCAAACCGGCCAAGGCCAAGATAGACGAACTATACGACAAAGGCCTGCTGGATAAGACCAAGTATTTTGATGAGCATCTTGAATTGCAGTTTTACGAACTATGGCACCACGAAGGCCGGCGAGCTCGCATGGGCACGATGATGATGGCTCCGGACTATGCCTGGTGGCATGGATTCTACGAATGCAAAGCGCGCTATAATGTCATCATGGAAGAGGCCGAACACCTGATCAAAACCGGAGAAAAGGCTTATATCTATCCCAACTATCCCAACGCCACTGGGGATACGACAAAGCCTGAAAAAATCTTCGGCAAACAATAACAAATAAAATTTTGCCGGCCTTCATCTCCGTTTTGGGGATGACGGCCGGCATTTTCTTTTTTATGTAAGGGGCGCAATCCTCGCCCACAGTTCCTGAGAATAGCTATCGTTCGTCACCCCCATGGAGCACACCCAGCCGTTTTGCCAGGTTATAAAGGTTGCTCCGATTGAGACCCAAATCCCGGGCAGCAGCAGCCACGTTTCCACGGTTCTGTTCGATCGCTCGTTGGACGAGCTTCCGTTTAAAATTCTCAACCTCGATATTGAGCGAAAGGTTCGCGCTCTTTCCGCCGTTTCGGTAGACTGCCTCATCACCCACTGAAGGCCCCGCCGGCATCATATCACCGCCCAGATGGACGGGATTGATGATGACCGGTTCGCCTCGCTGCAATTCGGCGGAGGCCTTCAGCACCGCCCTTGAAATCACATTTTCCAGTTCCCTGACGTTCCCCGGCCAATCATAGCGGGCCATGGTCTCGTAAGCCGCGGGGCTGATCCTGACAGCGCCCAGGCCTAACCGACGCTGAATACGCTCGCAGAAATGGCCGGTTAAAAGTGGAATGTCTGCTTTGCGTTTTTCAAGGGACGGCACCTTGATTGGGTATACGTTCAACCGGTGATATAGATCGGCACGAAATCGTTTGGCCTCTACCTCCTGTTCGAGATCCCGGTTGGTAGCGGCCAGTAGACGCACATCTACATGTAGGATCCTGTCCGATCCCACGCGCTGGATTTCACCTTCCTGAATGGCCCTGAGCAGCTTCGGTTGAATGGACAGGGGCAGTTCGCCGATTTCATCGAGAAAAAGGGTGCCCTTGTCAGCCAGTTCAAATTTCCCGGCCCGATCCCGGTTGGCCCCTGTGAAGGCACCTTTGGTATGGCCGAACAATTCGCTCTCGGCCAGGGTTTCGGGCAGGGCGGCGCAATTCAGGTAAAGCAGGGGATCGTCCCGGCGGTCGGAGGCGGCGTGAATGGCACGGGCCACGAGTTCCTTGCCGACACCGGTTTCACCCAACACCAGAACGGTGAAGTCGGAACGGGCAACCAGGTCGATCTCCCGCCGCAGGTGCACCATGACCGAACTGTCTCCCAATATCTGGGTGCCCTGACGCAGATGGATGTCATGCATCAGGTCGCTGGCGATCTGTCCTTTGCGTTCGGCGCTTTTTTCCAGGGCATCGATCAGGTGGGCCGTTTGCATCCCGGCACCGGCCAGGGCGGCCACGGCCTCCAGGAAGTGCGGATCGATGTGGTCGAACGCATGGGGATCCAGCGCATCCGCCGTGAGGACCCCGATCAGCGTGCTATCGACACGCAGGGGGCAGCCCAGACAGGCGTGAATATGGCTCAAGGCGTCCACGTTGCCGGCCAAGAGGCCGTCGAACGGATCGGGCAACGGGTTGTCAGCCGCGAAACGCACCGGTTCGTGGGCATCGCAAATAATAGCCAACCGCGGATGATTGCTGCGCGCATATTGTCGACCCAGGGCATCCGGCAGCAGCCCCCGTGCGGCCAGCGGCACCAACAGATCGCCATCGACCCGCAGCAAGGCAGCTGCATCGTAGGGCAGCACCTTGCCGACGGCGGACAGGAGCCTGTCATGGCGATCCTTGGCGGTCATTGCCGCCGTCAGGTCCAGGGCAATGGAAACCAATGGTTCGAGTACGTTCATGTTGTGATTAATACAACATTGTTTATTGAATTACAACCCACTAAACGTTGTAAATCAAACAACATTGCAAATAACTTATTAAAAATAATGCATATTGTACTTGGCATGGCGGTTGCTCTTTCCTTGGTCAAAAGGTTGAAATCAACCCATTCAATTCTTTGCGAAAGGAAGCGCCATGAACGATACCAAACGATTGTGGATTCTACTGGGCACGGTAATCCTCACCACCTTGATGATTCTGGGATGGTTCGGTCATGAATTGTATCGGCAGGTGCCGCCCATCCCTTTGAAAGTGGCGACCCCGACCGGTGAGGTATTGATGACCAAGGCTGATATCCTCAAAGGCCAGCAGGCATGGCAGAGCATGGGCGGCCAACAGGTGGGGTCGATCTGGGGCCACGGTGCCTATCAGGCGCCGGACTGGTCGGCAGACTGGTTGCACCGCGAAGCCGTGGCGTTGCGCGATCTGTTGAGCGAACAAACCTATGGCAACAGCTTTGCAGCGCTATCCGACGGCCGGCAGGCGGAGATCGGCCAACGGGTGCGGTCAGAAATGCGCCGCAACACCTTTGATCCGCAAACCGGCATCCTGACCCTGTCTCCGGCGCGCGTCGCGGCAATTGCCCAAACTGCGGCGCACTATCAGGCGCTGTTCGGGGACGATCCGTCATTGTCGAAACTACGAGATGCCTATGCGTTGCAATCGCCCGCCCTTCCTGAAAAAAGTCGTCGAACAGCCATAAGCGACTTTTTCTTCTGGACCGCCTGGGCAGCAACAACCCAACGCAACGGCACGACTGTCACCTATACCAACAACTGGCCCCACGAGCCGCTGGTGGGCAACCAGGCCACCCCCGCCAGTCTGGTGTGGTCCATGGTAAGCATCGCGTTGCTCTTGGTCGGTGTTGGCGCATTGGTCTGGTACAAGTTGTTTTGGGACAGGCAAGAAGCGCCGCCTTCCCCGGCCGAAACAGACCCCTTGGACCGGATCGAGATCACCCCGTCCATGCGGGCCGCGACAAAATATGCCTTCACAGTGATTGCCCTGTTCGTTGTGCAGGTCCTCCTGGGAGGATTGACGGCTCACTACACGGTGGAGGGAAACAGCTTCTTCGGCATTCCCCTGGCTAAAATCATTCCCTATGCGGTGTCGCGCACCTGGCACATCCAGCTGGCCGTATTCTGGATCGCCACGGCATTTTTGGCTACTGGGCTATTTCTGGCACCGGCTGTGGGGGGACGGGAACCTAAATTCCAACGGCTCGGAGTAAACGTCCTTTTCGGCGCGTTGCTCCTGGTGGTGGCCGGATCGCTGGCCGGCGAGTGGCTTTCCATCCAGCAGGTATTCAGTCTCGATAGCGGTTTCTGGTTCGGTCTTCAGGGTTACGAGTATGTGGATCTGGGCCGATTTTGGCAAATCCTGCTTTTCATCGGCTTGGTGCTATGGCTGACACTGATGCTGCGTGGTTTGTGGCCGGCCTTGAAAGCACCTGGCATCGTCGCCAACTGGTGCTGCTGTTCGCCGGTTCGTCCGCAGCCATCGGGCTGTTTTACGGGGCGGGGTTCTTTTACGGCGCCAAGACTCATTTGACCATCATGGAGTATTGGCGTTGGTGGGTGGTACACCTGTGGGTAGAAGGCTTTTTCGAAGTATTCGCCACAGCCGCTCTTGCTTTCATCTTCACGCGCCTAGGTTTGGTCCGCTCTTTGAGCGCCACGCGCGCCGTGCTTTTCTCGTCGGCGATCTATCTCTTCGGCGGTATCCCCGGCACCTTTCATCACCTCTATTTCAGCGGCACGCCCATCTCCATCATGGCCGTTGGTGCGACTTTCAGCGCCTTGGAGGTGGTGCCGCTGGCATTGATCGGCTTCGAGGCCTGGGAGACCTATTCGACGTCCCGCATGGTAGACTGGATGGAGAAGTACCGTTGGCCCATCCGGTTTTTCATGGGTGTTGCCTTCTGGAACTTGGTCGGCGCCGGGGTGTTCGGCTTTCTGATCAACCCACCCATCGCCCTGTATTACATGCAGGGCCTGAACACCACGCCGGTCCACGCCCATGCGGCCCTGTTCGGTGTCTACGGCCTGTTGGCTCTCGGATTGACTCTCCTGGTCCTGAGGAGGCTCTACCCATACGGTGTATGGCGTGAAGGGCCGCTGCGCTTGGCCTTCTGGTGCATGAATGGCGGCCTGGTGCTGATGATCGGCCTGAGCCTATTGCCCATCGGCCTGATGCAAACCTGGGCCAGCATCGAACACGGGCTGTGGTATGCCCGCAGCGCCGAATTCCTGCAACAACCGATCATGGAAACCCTGCGCTGGCTGAGAATGATCGGCGACACGGTGTTTCTGGTCGGCGTCGGTGCCTTGGCTTATTTTGTCATCGGACTGATCACGGGTTGGTCGTATCAAAAAAAAGAAATTAACCGCGAAGCATCGCTTGATTCCATCGCAAAAGAACAACCGGTTTAATAAGAAACCATTACATATGATTCAAAAGGAGACATCCAATGGAAGCCATAGACGAACTCATCCTTGAACATGAAGCGGTCAGACAGGCCCTTGCCATCCTGAGAGCGATAGGTCGGCGCATTGAAGAAACCGGCAAGATATCCAATACCGACCATATGGAGCAGCTGTTCGATTTTTTTAGCACCTTTGTTGACCGGTGCCACCATGGGAAGGAGGAGTCGTTGCTTTTTCCCGCCTTGGAACGAGTTGGCATCAGCCGCGAAGGAGGCCCCGTCGGCGTCATGCTCAAGGAGCATCAACAGGGACGTGATTTGGTGGCCAAAATGCAAAATGCACTGTCCCGATATCGAAACGGGGATAGCCGTAGCGCCGAGGAATTCAAACGTTATGCGGATGATTACACTGAATTGTTGGATTTCCATATCGACAAAGAGAACAATGTGCTCTTTCGCCTGGCAAGAAATCATTTGTCCGCGGACGATTTAGTTGAAATGAAGCTTGGATTCGATCAAATCGAGGCGGAGAAAATTGGAGTTGAAAAACATGAGCGTTTTCACCAAATGTTGTCCGAGCTTGGAAATATCTATTTGCAGTGATTAGCTTTTTAAACATAGCGAATCAAACCCGGTTCGGGATTCAGCGGTGTGGTCGTTATGTTGCCATCGCGTCAACCCGATCGGGTAAAAGCAAGGAGGACCATATGAACGAACAAGCCAATGCACCCAAAGGCATCGCGTTTGACCTGGAAAGCCACATTGAATACGCCGCCGGCGCTGTGGTGAGCAAGACCCTGATCAAAAAAGATATCGGCAACATCACACTGTTTGCCTTCGATCAGGGGCAGGGGCTCAGTGAACACACGGCGCCCTTTGACGCCGTGGTCCACATCTTAGACGGAAAAGCGGAGATAACCATTGGCGGCCAGCTGCAAACCGTGAATGCCGGCGAGATGCTGATCATGCCTGCAAATATTTCTCACGCGCTTCAGGCCACGGAAAAATTCAAGATGCTATTGGTCATGATCCGAGGGGAATAGCTGATGACATTGCTATCCGTTGTAAAAAGGGCCAACACGATTCTTTACGCCAAGCGCTGGAAGGAGGCGGTGACCTTTTACCGTGATCGCCTGGGGCTTGAGATTGCTTTTCAATGCGATTGGTTTGTTGAATTTCGATTAACCCCTACAGCATTCTTGAGTGTAGCGGATCAATCCCGGGCAACGATAGCGAGTGCAGACGGCAAAGGTATCACCTTGTCATTCCAGATCGACAATCTTCAAACGGCGCATAACGCGTTTATCATGGATGGACTAGTGCCAACAAAGATTCGCTCCAACGTTATGGGAGCCGATGTGTTTTACCTTTTCGACCCGGAGGGCAACCGCATTGAATTCTGGAGCCCTTCGGTTCAAAGGAGAATAATATGAATAAAAATGAGTCCTACGATGTGGTGGTAGTGGGTGCCGGACCGGCAGGTCTTCAAGCGGCTATCCATGCATCCCGCAAAAAGGTGTCGGTGCTGGTGCTGGGAAAGGAGCACAAAAGCAGCCTGTTTCGGGCGCACGTGGAGAATCTGGTAAGTTTGTTCAATGCCACTGGCAAAACGATGCTGGAAACCGGCCGGCGGCAAGCGAAAAACTTCGGCAGCCAATTTATGGACGATGATATCTTAAAGATTTCCATGGACAATAGCCTCTTCATGTTCGAAACGGAAAGCGGTGGCCTATTCACATCCAAGTCCCTGATTCTGGCCACAGGTACTGCCCGGAACACGTTACGGGTCAAGGGCGAAAAAGAACTTGTCGGTAAAGGCGTCAGTTATTGCGTTGACTGTGATGGCAATTTTTTCAGAGGCGAGGAAGTGGCTGTGGTGGGCAGTGAAAGTGCTGCTGCTGATGGAGCCCTGACCCTGGCCGAGATCGCTGGAAAAGTGCATTTGATTTGTGACGATCTGAAGATCTCCGAGACATTGCTGGCAAAGCTCGATAGCAGCCAGGTAGTGGTGCACCGGGGGGCCAAGGTTAAAGAAATTTCCGGTCAGAAAGATGTCAATGCGATTGTTCTCGATGACGGCACAACGCTTTCCGCTTCCGGTGTATTCATTGAACTGGGGGCAAAAGGATTGATGGGGTTGGCTACATCTTTGGGCGTGGCATTGGATGATACGATGCGGTTCATTCAAACCGACAAATCCCAGTGTACCAATGTCCCCGGTATATTTGCAGCTGGTGATATTTGTGGCCCACCCTGCAGGTTGCCAAAGCCGTGGGAGAAGGGTGTGTCGCCGGTATCAATGCAGCCGACTATGCAAAAAAGTTATCGCCGACTAAATAATTGACTTTAAAATCAATCAAACGTGTTTGGAAATCTGGCGAGGGGTTTTCAGGACTGTCCAGGCATTATCGATGAAGCGGTCAACAAAGCGCTGCTGAATGAGATTTAAAGCGCAAGGGTGATATAGTAGGATTCAGAAGCCCCGTTGATACCTCTACGGTGTCGCTTCTACGGTAAATTGACTTAAACCGGGTTTACGTTCCATTGCTCCTTAAACCCCAACATCAATAGCATCCGGTACCAGTTTTGGTATGTCTGAAAGATTCATTTTTTTTAATGTTAAGCCACGAACACCTGGTAATCGCTGAGCATATCAGAATAAGGTGGTTTTATCGAACAGGGATTAAGAGGCAGAATCGACTGCCTTTTCCGGGCGTACTTTCCACCGCCACACCACCTCGGTGCACTCGCATAATACCTAACACCATCGCTAACCCGAGACCGCGGCCGACAAACTTGTGAGTAAAAAAAGGATCGAAAAGACGATCGAAGTCCTCCTGTGCGATTCCGCAACCGGAATCGCTAATAGCTAAGCACGCATGTGTCTTATCAGTCGGGTGCCAGTCAAGAGGAAACCGATGAAATCCCGACATCTCAACCAAGGAGCACGTGG
>NZ_BBCC01000071.1 GCF_001311845.1 Desulfosarcina cetonica JCM 12296
CTTTAGCGCTTCAGCTCAGATCCCAGTAGCCTTTTCATCCCCCACAGATGTTCCCGGCCGGATTCCTTGTTCCCTATCAGTATCTCGTTCGGTTGAATTCTCAGACCTTCGTCTTCAGTAAAAAACTACCCCCTGATAATACCGCCTCAAAGCCATCCAATCATCAGAGCGTATCACAATCGTTGAGAAATATTAGCAAATATAGTACCATAGGTTAAATTATGTGCATACGGCCAAAAATATCTAAATTAACTGACAATTCACCACCACGATGCTCAGCGGCGCAATTCTCGTTGTGAAAAGATGTTACACTTTTTACTAAAACGGGGGGGATGTAGCTGTATCGATCTTACACGCTCTGAAGCTTTGCAACAAAGGAATTCCGCACTATCTCAATTTGAGCTTTTTTATCGTTCCTTCGTGTTTATGTGGCGAAGTTAGGGCCAAGCCCCGAAAATCGATTATAACACTGGAGATTCCATAGCATCGGGATTTAGTTCAGAAGATTATGCTTTTGTCTATTATCCGCTGTGGTTTACCAGATTAGGTGATGGCGTGGAGGTTTCCGCCCGGTATGATGATGGGGACTTTCTCATTTCCGGTTTTTGGACGGATTGGCCGACGACAATATCTGGTAGTCGGCCTTATCACATTATGGGCAACTTTCTCGCAAAGGTGAAGATGACAAGACCGGTACTGCATCGCCCCGATTACAGATACAGGGTGCTTTGGCCGTTAGCGGGCGTCTTCGGCGACGGGGGGCAAACACGCGCGATGACTATCCTCCCGCCAGCATGACGGTGATATAAACATCATCGCCATCCTTGACCGGCTTTTTCAGTTCATCGGGATAGGCGCTTTCCATGTTCAGATAAATTTCAATTTGATTCTTCAGCTTGCCCTTGCCGTCGAAAAGGGCTTCCCGCATGCCTGAAAAACGTTCGATCAAGCGATCGATGCAATCACCGATGGTATTTCCCTCCAGCTCAAGGGTTTCAATGCCGCCGGTATATTGCCGGTGGGTTTTGTGAAGATTCAGGGTCACACGCATGATGAAATCCTCCCGGAAGAATACCCACAATGGTCGCAGGTGGGATTTTTACGTAATTTGAATTCGCTGAATTTAAGCTTCAGGCCGTCGTAGATTAACAGCCGATCAGCCAAAAATTCGCCAATGCCGATAATGATTTTGATGGCCTCGGTTGCCTGAAGCGCACCAATCACGGCCGGTGTAACGCCAATGACCGGTATTGCCGGCGGCGGTTCCACGGGGCCGCGGTACAAACACCGCAGGCAGGTACTGCGGCCCGGAAGAATCGTCATGATCCGTCCCTCGAATCCGTTGACGGCACCATGAATGAACGGGATATTCGATACCAACGCGGCTTTGTTGAGGATATAGCGGGTTCCCAGATTGTCCAAAGCGTCGATGATGATATCGTGGTCAGCCACCAGTGCCCGTGCATTTTCCTGGGTGATATGGCTTTGGACAGCGTTGACGATGACATGCGCATTCAATTGATGCAGAGTTGCTTTCGCGGACGCGACCTTGAAGCGACCGATATCGCTGTCGCCGTGAAGGATCTGACGATTCAGGTTGGTCAAGGCGACGCGGTCGTGATCAACGAGGGTGATCGTGCCGATCCCGGCGGCGGCCAGATACATCGCCGCAGGCGACCCCAAGCCACCGGCCCCGCAGATGCACACCTTGGCCTGCTTCAGCTTCACCTGGCCGGCCTCGCCGATTTCATCGATGCCGATCTGCCGCTCATAGCGGCCGCGTTCTTCCGTGGATAGGAAGGCAGGCATGGTTTTGTCTCCTGTGAGAAAAACGACACGGGGCGGCTGAATATTGCTCCAGGCCGCCCTCGCTTCGTTTATGGTCTCAACCGCTTTACCTTTTCGGATCACGTCTATGGCAAAAATCCCTGTGGGGATGCTGTGCTATAGGTGTTCTCCTGCTGCGGCCGGCTGGCCTTTGGCTTCGGACTGGCGCAGGGCACTTTCCCGTTTCTTGCGGGCAACGACCACATCGGCGGGAATAAAATCGATGGCTTTTACATCGCAAAAGCGGACGCACTGCGGATCTCCGCCACACAGGTCACATTTAAAAACTTGATTCGTGGTCCGATTGTAATTCATGGCGCCGAAGGGGCAGATATTGACGCAGGAGCGGCAGCCGATGCAGACTTCTTGGTTGACCATCAAAAAACCGAAATCCTTGTCGCGGGAAATGGCGCCTACCGGACAGACGTTTTTGCACGGGGCATCCTCGCACTGCTGGCAGATCATCGGTATATAGCGCCCTTCGTCTTCCCACTTTACGATTTGGATTCTGCTCTTCGCCGGGTTGGACACGCCTTCGTGAACGACGGAACAGACCTGTTCGCAAAGGCGGCAGCCGGTGCATTTTTCAGCATTAACCGTGAGAAATTTTTCCATTGTTTTCTCCTTCAATTCGTTCAGTGTCCATCCATCAATCGCGTATCTGAGGATGGGCGCTATTTAAACCAGGTGGGAAGGTTCCTGATCCAGTCCCAACCGTTCCAGGGTTTCGGGGGTCGGGAAGCCTTTTTTGTCCCACCCGTGATGACCATAAAATTCATCGATCATGTTGCTGAATTTCTCCCGATCAATGCAGCGGCCGACAACATCCGGGGCGCCCGCCGGCAGGGTTCGTCAAAATACCGGTGGTTGAGGGTGTCGCCTTTGTACGGATCGTTGCGGGTGAGGCCTTCGCGCAAATTAAAGAGGCGTTCCATGTTGTTGCACCGTTCGGCGGCATACCAGAGGTCTTCCGCCGTGAACTCGAGGCCCGTGTTATAGTAGATCACCGCTGGCCAATCCTCGAAGTTGGGCAGCGTCGCGCCCAGGAACAACGTGTGGTATTTGCAAATGCCCAGGCAGTCCACGGCCATATAGCAGTTCTCCTGCCAGAACACCTGCCAGGGTTTGCCGACATATTCGGTATGCTCCGAGGAAAGTGGGCCGTCATAGGGAATCGGGCTGCTGTAAATTTTCCGCAACACCTTTTCCGGCAGATGGTAAAGATCGATGGCCGGCCGGCTGCGCAGGTGGTCGGAACCGCGCGAGGCCGTGGCGATGTTCAGGGCCAGGGCCGGTGTGGCGCGCTCGTCGGAGTGCAGGTTGTTCATGCCCTTGACCTGAATGAGATAGTCAAAGGCGTTCTTGCCGATTTTCTCTGATGCGGGAATGCCGCCGTCGGCCAACACGTTACCCAGCCAGCTGCTGCGGTTGCAAATCTCATGGATCATCTGAATCAGGGCCTTGTCGTTGCCGAACTTGAGTTCCAGACCCTCGGTTTCCTTATTGGTCAGGATGCCCAGTTCATAGAGTTCCATGGCCCAGGAGATGATGCTGCCGATCTCAAGGTTGTCGACGCCGTACTGGTCGACCAGGTGATTGGCGGACAGAACGGTTTCGGCTTTTCTGCAGTCGGGCTCGCTGCCGAAGGCGCCCAGGGAAGTGTATTCAGGGCCCTCGTCATACTTCCCGGCCAAAGGACCGGTCTGGATCTTGTACTTCGCCCGGCAATGCACCTGGCAGCCGAAACAGCCGGCCATGTGATGGGGCCCATGGTTTCCGTGGCAATGTCGTCGATGGCTTCGGGCTCGATCTCATCGGCATAAAGCATCTGGTTGTATTGAAAGTTACGGGTGCGGACGCCGCCCCAGCAGTTGGTCGCGCCCCAGATAAAGGGCGTTCCCAGGGTCCCTTGGGTCTGGTTGACCTTGGCGCTGGTGATCTGTTCGATAAATTTTTTGTTATGTTCCAGGGCATCCACGGGATGGGCGAGTCGGATATCCATGTCGCCGCGGCAGGCAATCGCCTTGAGGTTTTTGGAGCCCATGACACAGCCCATGCCCGAGCGGCCACCCGAGTTCTTGATGCCGGTCATCACGCAGGCGTAGGTCACCAGGTTCTCGCCGGCGGCACCGATCACCATGCTTTTGATCTCCTGGTCGCCGTGATCCTCACGGATGGCCCACTGGGTCTCGGTGCAGGTTTTGCCCCACAGATGGGATGCGTCGCGGATTTCGATGTCACCATTGTGGATCCACAGATAAACCGGTTTCTCGGCCTTGCCCGTGATGACCAGGTGGTGAAAGCCGGCCCAGGCCATCTCCGGAGAGAAAAAACCGCCCATGTTGCAGCTTCCCAAAAGGTTGGTCAGGGGCGATTTGGCCATGATGTGGGTTCTTGACGTCGCCGACGCGCAGGTGGCGGTCAGCAGCCCGCCGCTGACGATGAGCGGGTTGTCGGGTCCCAGGGGGTCGCAGCCCTTGGGGGCGTGATTGTAAAGCAGATAGGCGTCAAGGCCGCGGCCACCGATGAATTTTTTCCTGACTTCCAGCGGAATGGGCTTGGTCTCGATCTTGCCGGTCGTGAGATCGATATATGCAATTTTCCGATCCAGTGCCATGTCGCGTTCCCTCCTTGTTTATTTGGAACCGTCCTTAGATGCTTCCAGTTTTTTAGCCAACGTTTCTTCGGCCAGCTTGCGGTTGACCTCCCAGACCGGACCACGGATTCGGGGCAGTTGGGGGGTTACCCAGAAAAGCCGGTAGGTCATGCCGCAGGTCGGGCAGGAAATCTGCTGCGCGCCGGGCTCGGGTTCCAGCCGTCCCATGCAGCTGGGATTGTGGCATCTGACCTTGCCATACGTTCGGGTTTTGCGAAGCGATTCTGATGCGGAAGTTTTGCCGGTGTCTGTGGCCATGGGCTGCTCCTTCGGTTGATGTTGATGTCCGAAAAATTCATTATGATGAATTCAATTATATTATGATTTCGATTAGGTCAAGTCGTTTTTCGTTAGTACTGGTGAAAAATAACCAAAAATAACCTAATTTTTGTTTGACACGCACAATCATGCATAATATAGGTTTAGCAACTAATTCATTATAATGAATTTTAACATTACGGAACCCCATCCCGTATCAGCGACAGCCTGATACCTGGCGAATCAACTCAAATGACTTAACAAAAGGCCTTCGACGATGGAAAAAAGACGGGAACAATTGCTGATCGATGCAGCCCGATGTACAGGATGCAAACGTTGCATGCTGGCCTGTTCAATGAAGCACCACAACGTCATCAACCCCTTTCTTTCCCGCGTCAAGGTCATGCGATACGAGGATCAGGCGCTCAACGTGCCGATCCTCTGCATGGCCTGCGACAACGCCCCCTGTATAAAGGTCTGCCCCATGAACGCCCGGATCCGGCAGGCCAACGGCACGGTCATTACCGATACGTCGGTGTGCATTGGCTGTCGGGCATGCGTTTACATCTGTCCGGTGGGCAGCCCCTCGGTGAATCCCTTCAGCGGGCAGACCATGACCTGCGATATGTGCATGGATGACGCGCAGCAGCCGTGGTGTGTGACGGCCTGCCAAAAAGAAGGTGCATTGAAGATGGTCAAGGGCGAATCTCTCACCATTGACAGGGTCAGAGAACGGGCGGGGCGATCACGGGCCATCTTCCCCTCCAGGTAGATCTCCGACTCTTTTGGGATTGACGGATTTTAATCGATAGTTTCTCGGTAAAGACAGAGGGGGGTATTATGAAAGTCGTCATTGTTGGAAATGGCATTGCGGGCAACCAGGTGGCCTTTTCAATCCGTAAACGTTGCCAAGACACCGACATCTGTATTGTTTCTGCCGAAAATGTGCCGGAATACGATCCCTGTTCGCTGCCCTATTTTTTGGGGGGAGACTGTGAGGAAAGGTCGGTATTTAGGAAAATGGCGGATGACTATACGAACCATCGGATCCAATTGATGGTCAACAGCAAGGTGGCTTCCATCTCGCCGGACGTTAAAACGATCGTCACTGAAAACGGATCGCGCATTTCCTATGACAAGCTGGTGCTGGCCCATGGTGGGGATCTGTTTATCCCGCCGATCGAGGCATCCGCAACCAGGGCGTATTCAGCTGCAAGCAGTTCCATGAGACGCTCAAGCTGCGTTCTCACAACGGAACCCGTGCGGTGGTGATCGGCTCCGGCGCCATCGGTATTGAAGCGGCCGAGGCGCTAAAGAAAAAGGGTTACGCGGTCACGATCATCGAGCTCTTGGACTGGATTCTACCCGCCCTATTTGACGAGGTCACGGCCAAACGGATCGAGGCCGCCATGGAACGCTACGGGATTCATGTCCATACCGGTGAGAAAGTCATGCGTATCAACGGGGACATAGCAGTTACCGGCGTCACGACCGATAAACGCGAGATACCGTGTGACACGGTGGTGGTCGCCACCGGCGTGGTTCCCGGGGTGGCGTTGGCGCGGACCGCCGGCATCGCCACCGAGCGGGGCATCCAGGTCGATCGAACCATGCAAACGTCGGTGCCCGATATCTATGCCTGCGGTGATTGCGTTCAGACCATCGATGCCTGCACCGGCGAGATGGCCATGTTCCAGCTCAAGCACAACGCCATCGAGCAGGGTGAAATCGTGGCCCGCAATATTCTTGGTGAGCAGGTCAAGTACTTGGGGGCGTATGCCTTTGCCCGGGCCCATTTCTTCGACACCCATGCCGTCACCTTCGGCAAAACCATGCGGGCAACCGATTGCATCCTGGGCGACAAGGAGTTGATCGAACGTGAAAACGGCAACGACTATCTGCGCGTCGTGCTTTTGGATGGCAAGGTGGTCGGCGGGCAGGCCATCGGGAAATACGCCGACAGCATCGGGTTTTTCATCGGTGCCATGTGGCGAAAAGACGACATGAACCGATTGAGAAGAAAGATTGCTCAGCTTCCTTCCACCGGCGCCGTCCACGCCTGGCACCAGATTCACATGGGGAGCCTGATGCAATCAAGCGCTTGAGGACGATCCGTCCGCTATATCTCGCTGCCGCGAAAACGCAATAACGCAATGATGCCCAACACGGCTGTGTAGAAAAGCACATTGGTCCACACATAGGCCGACGGCATGGCATCGAAGGACGTTCCCGTGATCCAGCTGGAAGCAATATCCTGAAGCATGTAGACCTTGGGAAAAAGGGTGCGCCACAGGGAGATGTCGGCCTGTCCGGAAACCATTTGCCGGACCATGTCGCTTTGCATGAGCTGGTAGGCCCCGTCCGATACAAAGCTGATGCCGATGACGATCAGGGAGAAAAGCGCGGCCACCACATTGGGAAAAAAGAGGGACAAGGTGCATGTCAGCACAATGGCAAACAAAAGATTGACCGAACAGATGAGCGATGCGGTCAAGTATCCGGCGATCAACGAACCGGTATTGGCCAGGCCGATCAGGGCGATGGTCAGGTGAAGAATGAACATGAAAAGGGTCGCCAGCATCCAGGTGCCGGCAATTCTTCCAAGCACGTACTGCCAGCGGTCCATGGGCCGGGAGAGAAACATCACCAGGCTGCCGTCGTTGCGGTCCCGCGAAAAAATACCCATGGCCAGCAGGGTGGTCATCAGGAACATGCCGGCAGCCACCACGTGAAATGCGATCAGCGAGGCATGGAAGGCCACGGACGCCGAAGGCATCGTCTGCCCGTTGACATTATAGCTGCCATGGTAGCAGCTTCTGAGCAGCAAAACAAAAAACAGCGCGACCGCCAGCAAGACATAAAAGCTCTTCTGACGCATCAAGTCCTTGACGGTAACAAGCGAAATCCGACCCATTTTACTCTGTGCCCCCCTCCACGTGGCGGATAAAGACCGCTTCCAGCGTCTCATTCTCCTGAACGATCTTCGCCAGGCCACCCTTGACCACGATGCGGCCCTTATTCATGATGGCCACTGAATCACAGAGCCGCTCCACCTCGGAGAGCAGGTGGGAGTTGAGCAAAAGGGTACCGCCACGCGTCTTGAAGGTTTCCAGCAGGATGCGAATATCTCGCATCCCCAGGGGATCAAGACCCGAGACCGGCTCGTCCAGAACCAGCAGTTCGGGATCGCCCAAAAGGGCCGCTGCCAGTCCGATGCGCTGAACCATCCCCTTGGAGTAATGCGAGGCTTTTTTCCTTTCCTGGCCCTGCATGCCGACACGTTGCAGCATATCGCCCGCCGCGGTCCTGGCGCGGGCACCGTTCAAACCGCAAAATGCGGCGTGGCGCATCAGGTATTCCCAGCCGGACAGATAGGGCGGGATGCGATGGTTTTCCGCCAGGTAGCCCAGCTTCCGACGCGATGCCGGCTTGCCGGCCGGCAGCCCATGGATGCGGATGTTTCCGGCGCTGCTCCGCGAGAAGCCGAGCAGCATGCGCACCAGGGTCGTCTTCCCTGCGCCGTTGGGCCCCAACAGGGCAAAGGCCTCGCCTTTTTGGACCGTAAAGGAGACCCCGTCCACGGCGACCAAGTCCCCGAACAGTTTGGTAACGTTCTCGAATGAAATCATGCTTTACCCTTAAACAAACGTCCCAGACGATAACCGTCCGATATACAAAAGAAATAAATGGATTTTCTACACAATGGATTGGAACCTGTTGCCGCCTGAACAAAGCGGAACTTTTTTTTAGAATAGCATGGAGCACCCACAGATTGAAACCGCCAATCCAACGAACCCAAAACGATCTGCTGAAACAAACCGCCCCTTCATGGCAAAAAGGCCGATATCTCCGGACCGCCAAATTCGATAAGGTTCACATATGGGACATTTAAAATGCTTGACGGAGAATCATAAAAGACCTAATAAAAGGTCACATAAAGTACCTTATAAAGACCCAAGAAAGGTGACGCCATGCTAAGGAAAATTCATGCCAGCCTGTCTGTCAGCATCAGCGAATTGAAGCGCAACCCCCAGGCGGTAATAGACGATGCCCACGGCGAAGCCATCGCCCTGCTCAACCGCAACAAGCCGACCGCCTACATCATTCCCGCCGAGACATATGAAATGCTGATGGAAATCGCCGAAGACGTAGAACTGGCCGGAATTATCGAGCAGCGAAGAGGCGAGAAGGCCGATGCCATTGAGGTCAGCCTTAATGAGCTATAAGCTGAAGTTTTTGCCGAGCGCATTAAAGGAGTGGCGCAAACTCGACCCGCGCATCCAGGGACAATTCAAGGCGCAATTGGAGAAACGGCTTGAAAATCCCCACGTTCCGGCATCACGGCTCAGAGGCTACACCAATTATTATAAGATCAAGTTACGGTCGGTCGGCTATCGGCTGGTGTATGAAGTCGAGGATAAAGAAATCACGGTTTATGTGATAAGCGTCGGACGGCGCGACACAATTTACAGGATGTTAAAGAAAAGAAAGGCCATTTTCTGATAAGGCATCAAAACCGCTATGGGGTTTTGGCAAAAGGCCGTTCGGCCCAGCTTGCTTTTTTCAGGCATGCGTAGATCGAGCAACCTTTTAATGCAATACCTCCACTGACAATCCTATACACCGGTATATCAGCCACATAAGAAGCCATTTTCCCACGTTTATGAAAACGATCCATCATCTGGTTTTCCAGGATATCATTGGGAAACGCTTCGATAACCCCGCCCCACAAATAGACACCTTGAGTCGCACCGAGCGATAGTACCATATTCCCACAAAAAGTTCCCAATGCCTGAGAAAACGCTTCCAACGTTTCACGAGCCACTTCATCGCCACTATTATATAAGGTTAAAATTTTTTCCGGAGAAGGTTGGTTGTCCTTAAGGCGACTAGTTTTACGGTAAAAAAAAGCATATAGCCGTTGCAAGCCTTTCCCGGATAAGATGTCTTCATAACTTACAAAATTCTGCATTGTCTGCTTGATTATATCTTGTTCCATGCCTGCCTCGGGCGGAAAGCTTTGATGACCACCTTCTGATGGGATCACAATCAATCGGCCATCGGCGGTTTCCTTGAGTGCGGCAAGACCCAATCCAGTTCCAGGCCCACAAACGATCTTAGTGTCGCCGCGGCCCTTTCCACTGCATATGGGGACGACATCTTCATTTTCAATTGCCGAGAGTCCGTAAGCAAGCGCCTCAAAATCATTCAGGAGAAGCACAACGATATGGGGAGATATTGCCGTCTTAAACGTTTCAACCAGCGCATTGGTTGAGATCTGCCAGTCAGCGTTCGTAAACCGGACAAAATTTCTATGTTGGGTTAAATGACCAGCAGCACTAATGACGATAGACGTTATCCTGTCAAGTTGAACGCCGCACCCTTGGGTGTCTGACAAAAATTGATTTAATGCGGAATGGAAACCTTTATCCGCCCCGGGAAAGCGATCGATTCGATACTTCTTCTTGATGATGATTTGGTGAGCGTCATTCACATAGGCAATCCGGATACTCGTTCCTCCGGCATCTACGCAAATTCTCATTGATCCCCCGTTCAGTGATTCAGCAGCAATGATTTTCTTGCTGCAGAGGATTTTCGCACTCCGCTGAAAAAGTATATTGGGTTGTCGGGACAGACGGAGCTTATTCTTCCATCTTGTATTGTTTTTTGTAGACGCGGCTTGAATGTACCAAACTGGAAAGTTTCAACACGGGCTTTATTAGTAGCTGAATACACCCGACAATAAACAGCCAAGTGCCGCTCTCAACTAGCGATTGATTTAAGAAGAAAAAGCTTCCGATTAAAAACCAGATCGCTATCATCAAATCGTTTAAAGCGCCCAACGCCTCATATCGCCGTTGAATAACGATGTGCCGATGGCCCAAATAAACGTCCAACTCTGGATTTTTATTATCTTCCATAATGACGCTTTATATATCGTATTTAAGATAATGTTTTTGGCAAGGCCAGAGGGAGGAAGCTGTATAAACCATACCGCGACGACCGATAACGCAGCCCCAAAACATGATCTTGAATACTATAGCCCACGGGAGGAGGAATGCAAGGGAACATTGACGGATTCGTAAAAAGCGGCTTACCCCTTGCGGGGAAATATCTGTGTTCACGAAGTGACCCGAATTTTGGGTCACTTCCTTAGAAGCCCGATATCGGCGTTGCCCCCTTGTCTTGATTGTCTAATGGCCCATCGTGTGGTATTCGAATACCGATTTCCGTTGTGAACGAGCCTCGTATCTCTCACCAAAAACAATATATCCTTATCCACGCACATGAAAAACGAATGCGAACACATTCTCAAACAAGCGGCTCTGGCCCACGCGGAAGGCAGGCTTGCCGATGCGGAAAAAGCCTATCTCGAAATATTGAAGGCAGAGCCGGATTCGGGATCGGTGCTGAACGCGCTTGGAACGGTTTTCCTGGATCAGGCCCAACCGGACAAGGCAAAAGCGTATTTTGAAAAAGCGGCCAATCTAAATCCGCCCTCTCTATCGGCATGCTATAATCTGGGCAGACTCAAGCAGATGGCGGGAGACGACAGGGGGGCCATCCACATTTACCGGGCCATCGTCAAGCAGCAGCCCAGATTTGGTTTGGCATGGAACAATATGGGTGTGGCTTACCGGGAAATCGGCGATCCGGAGGAAGCCATCTCCTGTTTTCGACGGGCGGTGGCATTCGCGCCTGACATGGCGGAGGCATGGAACAACCTGGGTGTGGCACAGGATGAGTTTCACATGGTTGAAAACGCCGCCAGCTCATACCGAAAGGCGATTGAAATACAGCCGGATTATGCATCCGCCCACTTCAACCTGGGAGTCTCCTTACAGAAACTCGGGCAATTCAAAGCCGCCGGGGACCATTACAACAAAGTGCTGGCGATCAAGCCGGGCGATGCGGCGGCCAAGTTCATGCTCCAGAGCCTGGGGACGTCGGCACCCCCCGATGCCGCCCCGGCACAGCATGTCCGCAGGATTTTTGATCAGTGTGCCGGGACGTTTGAAAAGATTCTGGTAAACGATCTGCAATACCAGACCCCTGAACGCCTGTTTAACCTGGTGCGCCCACATCTGAAGCAAGATCTGACGGTTCTGGATCTCGGCTGCGGCACCGGTTTGGGCTCACAATTCTACCGGCCATATGCAAAATTCCTCATGGGTGTCGATGTATCGGCCAAGATGCTCCAAAAGGCCGCGGAGAAAAATACCTACGACGATCTCATCGTCTTTGACATCCTTCAAGACTGGACATTTTCCCACCCCTTTGATCTTATATATAGCTCTGACGTATTTGTCTATTTCGGGAATCTGGATCCGATCATCCGATCGGCATCATCCGATCTTGTTCATGGAGGGATGATTGCCTTTTCGGTGGAAAAATTGGAAGACGACAGTACCGGGTATCAGTTGTTTCCCAGCGGACGCTATGCCCATTCACATCGGTATATCAGGGAGTGCCTGAAACATCATGGATTGGCGCCCGTTGAGGAAACCGACGCGGTTATCCGCAAGCAGTCGGGGGATGAGGTCAAGGGATTGTTAATTGTGGCCAAAAAGACGGGAAATGAAAGACTGCCGACATGATGATGACCGTATGCGCTAGACGCCATAGGCCAGCTCTCGCTGGTGGGCCTCATGAATCGCGATCGTGCGGCCCTCACGGGTCAGAAACCATTTATCAAGATGGCCGACAAGGTAGTCGAAATGACGCTTGGGCGGAAATTCGAATCTTTCGATATCGATATGGAACCCCACCTTTGAATATCGCCATAATTTGTCCGCATCTTTGACGACGGCATCTTCCGGAGATCTTGCCGCCTGGGTGGTGTCATGCCCGTCGATGATGGATACGATTTGGTTAATCCGTGCATCCTGAAAGCCCAGTGCCGCCAGAATGTCCCTGGCAATGGCGACGCCTTCGGTTTCATGCTTTCTCCTGAGGCTTTCATCCCTCTTCCCCGGCTTGAACGCTTTGAGCTGATCCGACACCGGGATCGCGGACCACCCGACATCATGCAAAATGCAGGCGGGCATGATGACTTCAGGAGCGCCCTGGGCGCATTTCAATAAAGCGGTTGCATATTGGTAGACAATGTACGTATGAATCAGATTTTTCCGGGTCTCCAGAAAGGGCAAGGCCGACTTGAAAATGTCCCGAAAGGCCGGATCTATTTTTGCCAATTGAAACTTCTCGTCGATGGAAATGGTTTGAAGCATCATCATTGTTGTTTTCAACTCCGCAGAAACTTGAACCTAATTGGATTACAAAATATCCAAAATGGGAAACGCTCAACTTAGGTTGAAAAAAGCAGACGTTAAGGTTGCCGGAAATACGAAACCGCCATGCGCCATCGCCTCCATCATTATCGTGATCTTTTTTCCGTCAGCCTGCCCCTGGTTCTCTCCATGGCGGCCACCACGGTCATGGAATTCACCGACCGGGTCTTTTTGGCCAACTATTCCCTCGATACCATTGCCGCAGCCCTGCCGGCCGGCGTGGCCGCTTTTCTCATCCTGACCTTCTTTACCGGAATCACCGGCTACCTGAGCGTTTTCGTGGCCCAGTATACCGGTGCGGGAAATTTCTCCCGCATCGGCCCCTGCATCTGGCAGGGGATCTATTTCTCCCTGCTGGCCGCCGTCATCCTCACGGCGGCGTCCCAGGCTGCCGGGCCGATTTTCCAACTGGGCGGCCACCCGCCGGAAATCCAGGCGCTGGAACAAAGCTATTTCCGGATCCTCTGCCTGGGCGGGGGGATCAACGTGATGGGCACCGCACTGGCCGGCTTCTTCTCCGGAAGGGGCCGGACGCGCCCGGTGATGCTGATCAACGGCATCGGCATGCTGGTCAACATCCCGCTGGATTATGCCCTGATCAACGGGATCGGAATTTTCCCGGAAATGGGTATCCGCGGGGCAGGCATCGCCACGGTGTTCAGCTGGACGCTGATTGCCACGCTCTTTGGCCTGTTGATCTTCAACCGGGAAAACGACCGGCGTTACGGTGTTCTCTCCAGCCGCCGCCTGGATATGGATCTGTGCCGCCGCATCGTCGCCCGGGGCGTACCGGCTTCATTGCAATTCACCATCGACGTGTTCGCCTTCACCTTCTTCATTTTCGCCATGGGCCGCCTGGGCAAAACCGAGCTGTCCATCAGCAACATCGCCTTCTCCCTGGAGTCCCTGGCCTTCATGCCCGCCGTGGGATTCTCCATGGGGCTTTCCACCCTGGTGGGCCAGTCCCTGGGCAGAAACGACGTTCCCGCGGCCCTTCGTTTCACCCGTCAGACCATTCGGGTGCTGTTGACCTATATCTTTTTCCTGGACCTGATCTTCCTCTTCGCGCCCCACACGGTGCTGGATCTTTTCCTGGCGGCCGAACGCGGCAACCCCGACTACGCCCGTCTGCTGGCCGACGGCACCCGGGTCCTGCGCACCATGGCGGTCTTCATCGCCTTTGATGCGCTTTACTTCACCTTCATCGGCGTTTTGAAGGGTGCCGGTGACACCCGTTTTATCATGTGGAGCATGGGGGTAGCCACCCTTTTGGTGATGATCCTGCCCCTTTGGCTCCTGATTGCCTGGCAAAAGGCAGGACTTCTCTCCTGCTGGATCATCCTGACCCTGTATGTGCTGTCCCTGTGTGCGGTCTCCTTCTGGCGTTTCCGGCAAGGACGCTGGCAAAAAATCCGGGTCATCTGACCAGGATGGCTCCATGTGCCATGTCATGGAGCCACCCACCGGCCTGGTACGCAACCCCTTACGTCCCAAACGGTTAAACCGAAAGATCCGGCGGCGGTGTCCCCGGTGGTGCCGGCACGGTCAACGGCCAGCGCAACCAAAAGGCATTATGGGCAATCAGGCCGGCCCGACAATGCATAAGTTGACATAGATGATGAGAATATTGATATCCGCAGGAAGATTGGCCGCCGCCAGGTTCTTGGCGGCAGGTGCCAGCAGGAGCCGCAGAAGGAAAATCCAGGTCACGATCAGAACCGCCAGAACCGCCAAAGCGCCAATGGCACGCTTGAAGAAGGTCAACCGGGTAATCCCCCAAAACTGCAAATGCCAGGAGTAAACCAGCGCCCAAAAGATGATCGACGAAGCCACGGCGGCAAAGGAGAAACTCGGGCTGAGTCCCAGGGCCAGCGTGCCCGTCCAACATAAATACCCCAACACATGGGCGATGAGGGTCTGAGCAATGGCGGCACCCGGATGACCCAGCCTGAGAAAAGGCCACCCCTGGGTCGTGAAGACCGGATTGAAAATGAAGAACCAGGCGATGCTCCACACCAGGAAACCGGTCAGCCAGTTTGCATTCAACGGTCCGTGGTGATTGGCCGGCGAATCGGCAAAGGGCGTGCCGTCCAGATTGGTGAGGGTGACCCAGATGATAACGGAGACCATCAGGATCATGGCAAAGCTGGCCGCCATGGTCGCCCATGGATGCAGCCTGCCCTTGAACGGCCAACCGTTCCAGTTGATTCCGTAGAGAAGGGTCAGCCAGAAGGCGATCACGCCGAACCACAGATAAAGCGGTCCCATCGGCCAGCGCGGATAGACGTAGAGCAAAAACAGGAGTAACGCCGTCGTGGTCACCCCCCAGATCAGGGTCATCCCCAAACCGGCGATGGCGCGCGACTTCTCCGGCGTCCAGCCGCCGGCCGGTGGAGAAAAGGGAAAGTTGTCGCCGAGTAGGGAAAGGTGCCCCAGCACCACCAGCATCATCAGCGTGCCGGGCATTAGTTTTAAAATGGCCACATCGAGCGGTACCAGGTAAACGAATACCGCGACACCGACCAGGGTCAGGATGGTCAACTGAATCAATCCCGAAAGGAACCGTTGGGGCCAATTCCGATCTTGGGGTCTTCCATTTTGCCGTCTCCTCCTTGCTGAAATGAATAAAACGCCACCTGCCACCGGGCCAGCGTCTGCAACGCAGCAGTATGGATCGCGTCATTAAAAACAATGGGATGCGGGAAGCTAAAAGAAACTTTTTATCATTAGGAATGAGAACGCCTGGCGCGTCAAAGCAATTAAATTTATACGAACCATAAGATTTTTTAAGCGCCGGCTGGCATGTGGCTTGCGTTTTTTATGATGACGGGCGCCGTTGTAATGCGATTGGCCCAGGCGGGACCTCGAAAACTAACGGGAATAGGCTTCCGCCCGGCGGATACCGCACGCGTAGCGCGTTCAGTGGCGATTTTTCAGAAAATCCAATGTAATCCGTAATACGGCGGGGGTGGTCGCTGGTGAAAGCACCTTGCCGGCCAGAACGTGCGTCCGGGGTCACGGTTGCCCCTGAAAAACACCAGTTTCTTGCCGGCAGCGGGAAATGCCAGGAATCGGATGATCGCCAGAACAATATTGATCACCCGGTCCCAGGGATTGAGCAGCATCAGGACCGGCATGGTGGCGCCGGATAGTTTGACCTGCCAGGCTTTTTTAACCAATTGCATCATACTGACAATGGCGCTGATCGGATAGGGATTGGTCCAATAGCCGGCATGCTGGCGACTGATGGTTCGAAGCGTCCGCCAGTTCCCGAAAAGAAACCGGTACAACCGATAAGCCGGCGGCCATAAAGCTGCCACTGACACGGGGTTCTTGGGGCCGAAATTGGGTGACAGCAGGATCAGGCGCTGAATCAGGGGAGAAAGGTCCGGCTGTGCCGCCAACCAGGTGGCCAACGTACCACCGGTGGAGGTACCCATCAGGATAATCCGTTCCCCGATCAGACCGCCAATGGCGATCGCTTCCAGACCATCCTCCAGCCAGTCGTCAACGCTGGCCGCGCCCAGAGCCATGCCATCCTGACCATGACCCGTCAACCGTGTGTAAAAAAGATTGGCGCCGAGGGCTGCGGCCAGCTGGTCGCACAGGGGCCAGACCTCCATGCGACTGGCGGAAAAACCGTGCAGATAGACAATCGATAGGGGGCGTCTGATCATCCGGCGTTCATGCCAGATAATTTTTTTCTCGCAACGGATTCGGACGCTGGCACATCGGGATTCGGCGTGTCGAAGGTAGGCGTCGAGACGGTTCAAGCGACGGGGAATATGACGTGTTGGGCTGTTGAGCACGAGCAGCGTGATCTCCTGGAGTTCCGGTATCAAAAATATGCCGATTATTTAACAGAAAGCATCTGTTCGGGTCAACGGCCGAACGCCGGGCGGAATCTGACCAGTCTTTTTCTCATCATGGCATGCGGCCTTTATTTTCATCCCGCTTTGTGATTATGAGAAGGAGCTGATCGCGCAAAGGCGGAGGTGAGATCTATCGCCAGCAAAAGAAAGTGTTTTCAATGAAGCGGAGAAATCATGCATACCACGGAAATCAAAGTAAGAGGCTATCACCTGGACGTTTTCGGGCATGTGAACAACGCCCGTTATCTGGAATTTCTGGAGGAAGCCCGTTGGGCAATCTTCGACGACAAGCTGGATCTGGAAAACCTGGCTCGTGACGGGTTTGCCTTCACCGTTGTCAACATCAACATCAACTATCGGAGTCCGGCCCTTTTGTATGATGTACTGGTCGTCGAGACCCATCTCGCCAAGATCGGCCAGCGGTCGGCGGTTTTGCATCAGCACGTAAAAAAGAAAAACGGGGAAACGGTGGTGGATGCGGATGTCACCTTCGTCATGCTGGAGACGAAAACACAGAAAGCGGCCGTGCTGGAGGGACGTTTGCGGGACAGTCTCATGAGGGCTATCGAGGGTTAGCCTGTTCAATGGATGAACGATCTTCTCCGGCGGTGCCGTCAGCGTTGTTTTTTTTGTTCAGCTCAGCTTTGTTCAAGCCCCGATCGATCAGCGCGTTGGCCAGCTGATTAATCATCTGGTTCAGCCATCGGGTTCCGCTCGCTGTAGCTGATCTCGAATCCATCCCACCGGACCGTCATTTTCGTAAGGAGGCCCCCATGAAAGTGAATAAAGTCGATCACATTTGCATTGCCGTGAAAAATCTCGAAGAGGCCCGCAAGGTCTGGGAACCGGTACTGGGAAAATCCGCGCCCGATGACAGTTACATCGATGAACCTGAAAAAATCAGGGTTGCCCGGTACTGGGTGGGTGAAGTCGGGTTTGAACTGATGGAGTCGACCACACCGGACGGGGAAGTGGCCAAGTTCATCGAAAATCGCGGCGAGGGGGTCATGCTGATCAGCCTCAATGTGGACAACACCCGCGCGGCCATGGAAGAATTAAAGGCGGATGACTATCCCTTGATCGGCGGTGCCCGCTCGTTCCGGGATTGCGAGTTCGCCTTCGTTCACCCCCAAAAGATGAACGGCGTGCTGCTGGAACTGATCGATTACAAGTGGCGGGAGCTGAAAGATCGCTGACGGACTCGGTTGCCCTGGCATAGACACACGGATTCGCTCACCAAAGGCCGCCCTCGGCGGTATTCCAGCGGTTATTCCGGTTTCAACTCGCGGGTATCCCACCAGTCGCGGCCATAATTGATAAAAAGCTGCTTTCCGGCAGGGACCGGTTTGATGGTATGGAAGACGATCAGATCACGATCCGTGTCATGCCAGTACTCGGTATTATGATGGTTGGAATGGTTGAACAGGCTGCCCCAGCCGAGCACGAGGGAATAGTAGTCCGACTCGCCGTTCTCTTCGGCCGATTCCAAATTGAACACATAGTCATCGAGCACCCCGGCGCATTCGTCGGCCTTGATGCGCAGGTAAGGGCACTCTTCCAGCGTCGTATCGGCGGGAAGGGATGTCGTCGTGAATATGCCGTGGCCAAAATCACAGGGCGAGACAACAAGGTCGGGATGTCGGTATAGGGGATTGAGTTTTCTTTTCATGGGCCTCGTTTGATCAGCATGCCTCCAACCGCGATGGTGTTTATCAACCCGAAGGGGTAAAGTCAATCGGCGGCCGGCCGGAAATCAGGGCAACCGCATTGGGATTTCATCCTTGCTGTTGGTGTGATCAGAAACCAGTGTTTGGGATCAATCAATGTCAAATGCCAAAACCCAAATGTCAATTGAAGGCTAAGATCGATTATAAAACGTCAGAATACCACCATTTGGAATTTTTCATTAGTCATTTGGCATTTTTACAAATCGCCAACGTGAAAAAAAATTAGCGATACACCAAATGTGCTTAACCAGTTATCCTGCCGGCCGGGGGTTGTCAAATCGGCTTTCCTGTCGCAATATAACGGCCAGTATCCCAAAAGCTTGCATCGCATTTTCATACCAACGAAGGAGTCACCATGTTCAAACGTGTACGATGGGTGTTGGCCATCCTGGCCCTGACCCTGATGGCCAACGGATGCGGTTACAACGCCCTGCAACAGATGGAGGAAGGCGTCTTTCGGGCCTGGTCCGATGTGGAAAGCAATCTGCAACGCCGCGCGGATCTGATCCCCAACCTCGTGGCCACGGTCAAGGCTACGCCAGCCACGAGCAGCAGACCCTCCAGGCGGTGGTCGAGGCCCGCGCCAAGGCGACCAGCGTCAACCTGTCTACCAAGGACCTGAGCAGCGCCCAGGCCATGCAACAGATGCAAGACGCCCAGGGCGGACTCTCGTCGGCCCTGTCGCGATTGATGGTGGTGGTGGAACGGTATCCGGAACTCAAGGCCAACCAAAACTTCCTGGATCTGCAAAACCAGTTGGAGGGCACGGAAAACCGGATCAACGTGGCCCGTCAACGTTACAACCAGGCCGTGGAGGCATTCAATTCCAAGATCCGCAGCCTGCCCTACAGCCTGACCAACTCCCTTTTGCTCCACCTCGAGCGCAAGGAATACTTCAAGGCTGAAGCCGGCGCCACCCAGGCCCCCAAGATCAGCTTCGAGTAGAATGGCCGCCATGAAGAAACATGCCGCGATATTGCGCAAGCTCATGCCGATTTTACTTCTCGGTCTGCTGACAATCGTCTGGGGTCTGCCCGCGCAGGCGCTGGATGTCCCCCGGCTCCAGGGCCATGTCAACGATGATGCCGGCATGCTCACCAGCACCAGCCGGCGGCAGCTCGAGGCGGTTCTGAGCGACTTCGAACGCCAGGAATCCACCCAGATCGTCGTGCTGACGATCCCGTCGCTCAAGGGCGATGCCTTGGAGGACTTCTCCATGCGCGTGGCCGAGGCCTGGAAGATCGGTCAGAAGGGAACGGACAACGGTGCCATCCTGCTGGTCGTCAAGAACGATCGCAAAATCCGCATTGAGGTCGGCTACGGGCTGGAGGGGCGGCTCACCGACCTTGTGGCCGGACGCATCATCCGCAATGTGATCACGCCCTATTTCCGCGCCGGGCAATTCGACCAGGGCATCACCCAGGGAGTGGGAGCCATGATCGAGGCCGTGAAGGGCGAATTCTCGGCACCGGCCACCCCGTCAGCGTCCCAAAAAAAGTCACAAAAGGGAACGCCGATTTTCGCCGTCTTGGGGCTGCTCTTCCTGGTCAACGCCCTGGGCCGGGTCAGCCGGTTCATGGGCGCCGCCGCCGGTGCGGTTCTCTTTCCCATCGCCGGTGCCCTCTTTTTTGGGGCCGCGCCCCTGCTGCTATTGGGATTGGTTCCCATCGGCATTCTGGCCGGCCTGATCCTCAGCGGGGTGGGCGGCGCGCTAAGCAGCGGTGCCAACAACCGCATCCATCGTGGCGGCGGAGGCGGGTATTGGGGGGGCGGCTTTGGTGGTGGCGGTGGATTTTCCTCCGGCGGTTTCGGCGGGTTTTCCGGTGGCGGCGGTGGATTTGGGGGTGGTGGGGCTTCGGGTGGCTGGTAATCACAAAATTAACGGATCCGTAAAGCGCCCGATATCGGCGTTACGCGTCATCCTTCGTCACTGCGGCGTACGCAAAAGTACACCTTCATTCCTTAAGGATTCGCAAGCCTTGATCTCGGGCGCTTTACGGATCCGTCGGATCAGCGATCTTTTACGAGTGCATCAAAATGAAAAACCTGGCTGAACAGTTTTTATCGGCAGCGCAGCAGAAGCAAATCGAGGCTGCGGTGGCCCAGGCCGAGGCGAAAACCGCGGGCGAGCTGGTCTGCATGATCGTCTCGTCGAGCTACCCCTACCCCATGGCCAGTGCCCTCGGCGCAACATTCCTGGCTTTGCCGCTGGCCCTTTTGGCAGCCCACTACACCGGCGCCTGGCTGTGGATCGGCACCGACAACATGTGGCTCTTCCTCGGATGGTTCGCCCTTTTGTTCTGGCTGGCCCACGGTCTGTTGGATCGTTGGCCGGCCCTCAAACGGCGTTTCATTTCCCGACGGGAGATCGACGAGGAGGTCGAGGAAGCCGCGGTAACGGCCTTTTTCCGTCACGGCCTCTACCGCACGCGCGATGCCAATGGCGTGCTTTTGTTCATCTCGGTGTTCGAGCGAAAAGTGTGGCTGTTGGCCGACAAGGGCATCCACGCCAAGATCCCCCAGGCGCAGTGGAATGACCTGGTCCAACGGGTCACCCAGGGAATCGGACAGGGACAACGGGTGCCGGCCATCTCCAGTGCCATCACAGAGATCGGCGACCTTTTGGCCGCACATTTTCCCATCCGGCCGGATGACACCAATGAACTCGCCAACCTGATCATCGGCGATCCATAGGCCGCATGGTACCCGCCATTCGACGGGGGCAAGGGCTCCGGTAGGAGGATCAGCGATCCGAAGCCGTCACCGCGGGTTGATCAAAGGCCTGATTCAGGGCAATGCCGTATTCAATCTCCGAGAATCCGGGACAGTTCGTGCGCAAATCCTTGAGCAGGTACCGCCAGGTGGACGTCCAGCCACTGTGCGGCGATACGGGCAGCATCCCGGCCTGGTAGCGCCGGGCGACAGCCAAAGCACAGGCATCCAATCCGGATGCCTCGAGTCCGGCCGTTTCCGGTTCGCTTTGATGTTGAGGTGTCTCCATTGGCGTCATGGCATGTCCCTCCTCAAGGACCAAGGGCGGTCATCGCATCCGAGGCCAGCGAATCTTCTGGCAAATGCGCGGTGAAAGCGCTACACTGCCACCGGCATGTGTCAATGCCGATCCAACCGCAGCATTCATCTACTGGCAATCAATCATTGGCAATCGTTCTCTTGGTGATGTTGTTATGCCCCGATTGTTAGAATTGTGTTAGCGGCTGTTTGAAAAATCGGGCCCGGTCCGGACATTTCAAACAACTGCTTCGCAAGAACGCCTTTTTCCAACCAACCGATGCCTGGTGGGCAGGCCACGACGACCGGATGGCCCCCTGCCGGGCAAAACCCGAGAAGGAGTATTCGCCCATGGCCATCCATCCGCTTGCCGGCAAGCCGGCACCAAGGGAGGTGCTTGCCAACATTCCCCGGCTCGTATCGGCCTACTACACCCACCGGCCCGACCCGTCCGACGCGGCCCAGAAAGTCGTTTTCGGTACTTCGGGCCACCGGGGTTCGTCTCTGAAGAACAGCTTCAACGAGGATCATATCCTGGCCATCAGCCAGGCGATCTGTGAATACCGGGCAGCCAACGCTATTACCGGCCCGCTCTTCATGGGCATGGATACCCACGCCCTTTCCGAGCCGGCCCTGGCCAGCGCCCTGGAGGTGTTTGCCGCAAGTGGCGTGACGGTCATGATCCAGGACGGCCTGGGCACCACCCCGACCCCGGTAATCTCCCATGCCATCCTGACCTACAACCGTGGCCGACAGAACGGGCTGGCCGACGGCGTGGTGATCACCCCCTCGCACAATCCGCCCGAGGACGGCGGCTTCAAGTACAATCCGCCCCACGGCGGGCCGGCGGAAGCCGAAATCACGCGCCAGATCGCCGAACGGGCCAACGCCCTACTCGGCAAGGCTCGCGAATCGATCAAACGCCTGCCTTTCGAAAAGGCCCTCAAGGCGTCGACGACCCATCTTTACGACTACATCCGGCCTTATGTGGATGATCTGGGCCAGGTGGTCGACATGGCGGCCATCGCCACTTCCGGGCTCAAGCTGGCCGTCGACCCCATGGGCGGGGCGGCGGTGGACTACTGGGCGCCCATCAGCGAGCGCTACGGCATCCCCATCACGGTGGTCAACCCTATCGTGGACCCGACCTTCGGTTTCATGACCCTGGACAAGGACGGCAAGATCCGCATGGATTGCTCCTCACCCCACGCCATGCAACGTCTCATCGGGCTCAAGGATCAGTTTGACGTGGCCTTCGGCAACGACACCGACGTGGATCGTCACGGCATCGTCACCCGCAGCAGCGGTTTGCTCAACCCCAATCACTTTCTGGCCGTGGCCATCTGGTATCTCTTCCAAAACCGGCCCGACTGGCCGCCGACGGCGGCCATCGGCAAGACCCTGGTCTCCACCTCGATGATCGACCGCGTGGCGGTTCACCTGGGCAAGCCCCTCTCGGAGGTGCCCGTGGGGTTCAAGTGTTCGTGGAGGGACTGATCAGCGGTGCCTACGGGTTCGGCGGTGAGGAAAGCGCCGGCGCCTCGTTCCTGCGGCGCGACGGATCGGTGTGGACCACGGACAAGGACGGCATCATCATGGATTTGCTGGCCGCCGAGATCACGGCCCGCACCGGCCAGGACCCGGGCGAAATCTACCGCGACCTGGAAGCACGCTTCGGCGCCTCGGTCTACGCGCGCATCGACGCCCCGGCCACGGCAGCGCAAAAGGCCGTGTTGGAAAAGCTCTCACCCGAGATGATCACGCAATCGGAACTGGCCGGCGAGCCGATCGTGGCCAAGCTCACCCACGCACCGGGCAACCAGGCGGCCATCGGCGGATTGAAGGTGGTCACGGCCAATGGCTGGTTTGCCGCCCGGCCGTCGGGCACCGAGGAAATTTACAAGATCTACGCCGAAAGCTTCAAGGGTCAGGCCCACCTGGAGACCATCCAGCAGGAAGCCCAGGCCATGGTGAGCGCGGTGTTCAGCGCCGCCGGCGTATAAAGCATCTCAGAAACCAAGGACCCCCATGCACGGATCAACCAGATGGACGTTTTGCGCGGGGTTCCCGGTTTCAGTCTCTATATGGATATTCATCCCCGCCCACCCTTTCGCAGGAGGAGTGCCATGCACGCGCTACGCGTTTTCGTTGCCCTGGTTGTGGCTGCCGGCCTCTTGACCCTTTCCGGCTGCGCCTATGTGAATGTCAAAGCCCCCCTGGACGTGAACCTGGACCAAACCCAACTGGGCGCCAAAACCGGTACGGCCGAGGCTCGCAGCGTGTTATGGCTCTTTGCCTGGGGCGATGCCAGCTACGCGGCCGCGGCAGCCAACGGGGGCATCGCCACCTTGCGGCATGCCGACCAGGAGGTGTTCACGGTCCTCTTTGGCCTCTACACGCGCTGGCGGGTGGTGGTGTATGGGGATTGATGTGCTTGGGATCGTTCGGCGCCGCATCGGGTGGCTGTTGACGTTGGCATGCGTCGGGATGGGCCTGTGTGCCTGCAGCACGGGACCGCTGGTGGGCGTGCTTTACACCAACGTACGCTTACCGCTGACCGAGGATTTGAATGCCACCCCGGCACCGACGGGGACGCCCGTTTCGGACCAGGTCCTGGAGATCAAGGAGCCCTTCAGCGGCGTGGGCCTCTATGCGCGCGTCAGCAACAACGCCATCGGCGAGATCGCCCGCCAAAATGGCGTGGATCCACTTTACTTCGCCGACCAGCGCGTCTTCAGTATCCTGGGAATCTTCAAGACCCATCGGGTCTATCTGTATGGTCGGCCTGTATGGTCGGCCGGCGATCTCCCCTGATCGTTTTGGATTAGCGCATAACGTCCGATTGCTTCTTGAAGCGGCCCACCAATTGGTTAAGTGCTTCCGCCATGGTCGCCAGCCCCTCGGCATTGTTGCGGATGCTGAGGCTGTTGTCGGCCATTTCCGAGGCCTCGGCGCTGACCTGATGAATATCCTGGGCAATGGTCGTTGAAACCGACGAACTCTGGTTGACGTTCTGGTTGACCTCTTGAATGCCCTGGGAGGCTTCGGCGACATTCCCGGCGATTTCCTGGTTGAATCGGACTGCTCCACCGTATCCCGGGCAATCTGGGAAACGATCGCGTTCACATCGTCGATCACCCGCATGATGGCGTCGATCTCCACCACGGTCTGATCCGTTGAGGACTGGATACCCTCGATCTTGCCGCGGATGTCGCCGGTGGCCTTGGCCGTCTGGGCCGCCAGCTCCTTGATTTCGTTGGCCACCACGGCAAACCCCTTGCCGGCCTCTCCGGCCCGGGCCGCCTCGATGGTGGCGTTGAGCGCCAGCAAATTGGTCTGCTCGCTGATCTCGGTGATGACTTCGGTCACCTTGGAAATATCCTCGGCCGCATGCCCCAGGGCGTTGACCTGATCAGCGGTTTTTCTGCCGCTGTCAACGGCCTGCTGGGTGATGGCCTGGGCCTTGTCCGAACGTTTGGCGATCTCCCCGATACGGCGGGTCATGTCTTCGGCGGCCTGGGCCACCATGTTGATATTGGTCGATGCCTGCTCGCTGGCCGCCGCCACCGAGGTCATGTTGACGCTCATCTCTTCGGCTGCCGCGGCAACACTGTCGGACCGTTGCGACATCGCCTCGGCACCGGAGGACATCTGCCGGGCAATGCGCGAAAAATCCGTGCTCGAAAGGCCCAGCTGGTGTGCGTTTTCACTAATCCGGCCGATCAGGTGGTCCATGTTCTCGATGAACAGGTTGAACCAATGGGCCAGGTTGCCGATTTCGTCACGGCTTTGGATGTTGAGGCGAACGGTCAGATCCCCCTCCCCTTGGGCAATATCCTGCAGACCGGCCGCCACACGCTTGACCGGCCCGACGATGACCCGCGTGCAAAAAAGGGCCGAAACGATACCCAGGAACACTGCGGCGATGACCGTGCCGACAATGACGGCCAGGGATACGGTCTTGATATGCGCCATCTCCCTGACGGTATACGCCTCGATGGCGTTCAGACTCGTCCACAGGGCCTCCTGAATGGCGGACATGCGTGTCAGATCGGCGGTCTGCAGGGTGAAGGCCGCGTTGTATTGGGACAAATGCTGATCCAGCCGGTCAAAGGTCGTCACCATCTCCCTGCCAATGGGCGACAGCGAGTCGCTGTTCACCACCTGTTCGTTCCAGTCATTGATGGCCGCCCGGGTCGCATCCCGCGCCAGGGTCATCTCCTCCCAGCGGGTGGCGGTATTGCGTTCGAAATAGCCTTGCACCTCGGCGCGGAAAACGTCATCGGCGGCAACAATCTTTTCCACCAGGAACTGGCCTTTCTCGTAAAGGGTCTTGATCGCATCGAACTCGGCCATGATCTGCGGCACGGCGTCGATTTTGCTTTTTTCGGCGCCGGTAATGCGGCCAAAGGCCTCGGCATAGGCCTCCAGCTCGGCGCTGGCCGCCTGAAGCGATTGGGCGACTTGCGCCGACAGGTCATCCCGCACACGAATCGTGGCCAGGGCCCGGCGGCACTTTTCCAGAGCCTCGGTCGCGTTCTGGTGGGCCAGCTCCTGGGCTGGCCGCCCCTCGTGGTAACTGTTCAAAAAAAACTGATCCACCTGGCCGCGCACATCGGCAAACAATCCCTTGGCTTGGTTGGCCTCCTGGTTCAGTGCCGTTTTGGCCAGCACGTTGCCCAAGGCCAGATATCCGGCCAAGCCGACCACCCCCGTCAACGTCAAGACCACCCAAAAGCCAACCCCAATTTTCATTCCCAGACTGAGATTCTTCACGTTTCCAGATCCTTTGCTGAACTGTTCCGTTCGCATGCCCCTCTCGTTGTCAACCCACCCGGCCCCATCCCACAGGAGAAGCGCATTTGGCCCCTATGAACAAACGCTGTTTTTGCGTGATAAAATGAATTTTGAAAAATCGATGACAATCATTCACCCGATGATATCGGCTGCAACCCGAAATAATTAACGGTTGTTCTGATTTTTCCGATGGAGAATCCACCAAAGAAGATCAATTCGTAAAAATTCGCTGAGCTGGCGGATTGGTAAAAAGCCCAAGATCAAGGCTTGCGGATCCTTAAGGAATGAGGCGTACTTTTGCGTACGCCGCAGTGACGAAGGATTCGCGTAACGCCGATATTGGGCTTTTTACCAATCCGCCAAAGAAGAAGGGCAGGCCCGACAGCGGCCTGCCCCAAGAGAGGAGAAGAGAGGAGGGTGATGACATTGTCACAACCCTTTGGCGCTATGCTGAACAAGGGGTGTTCAACCGCTTACCAAAAACAAGTTAAGACACCCGCACGCGTTATGCAAGAGTGAACATAACAATTTTCCGCGCTTCGGAAATGGGATTCAGCGGCCATCCTTCGGTATATCGCCGGAACCGCATGTGGCCAGCAGGCCACCGAAACGATCCACCAGGTCTTCGAAATAGGCCACCGCTTCCAGAATCGGCTCCGGCGCGGCCATGTCCGCCCCGGCCTGCCTGAGGGCATCCAGGGGGAACCGGCTGCCGCCCGCCTTGAGAAAATCCAGATAGGCCTCGCGTTCGGCCGCCCCACCCGCCAGCACCCGACCTGCCAGGCGATCGCAGCCGCCAGGCCGGTGGCGTATTTGTAAACGTAAAAGGCGCTATAAAAGTGAGGGATCCGCAGACACTCCAGATCCAGCGCCGGGTCGAGGACCAGGGATTCCCCGAAATACGCCTCCAGCAGGCCGTGATAGGTGGCGGTGAGCGTGTCCACGGTCAAGGGGTGCTGCTGCTCCGCCGCCTGGTGGATCAGGGCCTCGAACTCGGCGAACATGGTCTGGCGGAAAAAGGTGCCGCGCATGTTGTCGATCTCGCGGTTGAGAAGGTAGGCGGTCATTGCCTTGTCCGTGCGGTATTGGTTCAACAGGTATCGGCTGAGTAGCACTTCGTTGAAGGTGGAGGCCACCTCGGCAGCGAAGATGGTGTACTGGTGGTCCACATAGCTGGTGTTTTTTGGAAAGATACGAGTGCATGCTGTGCCCGGCCTCGTGCACCAGGGTGTAGAGGCTGTTGATGTTGTCGTTCTCGAAATTGAGCAGGATGTAAGGCGGCGAGTCGTAGCTGCCCGAGGAGTAGGCGCCGCTGCGCTTGCCCTTGTTCTCGTAACGGTCCACCCAGCCGCTGGTGAGCCCGTCGCGCAAAATCGTGGTATAGGCCTCGCCCAAGGGGGCCAGGGCCGAGACGGCGATCTCCACCGCCTCCGGGTAGGTGAGGCGGAAATCGATTGTCGACACCAAAGGCACGTAGGTATCGTAAAAATGCAGTTCATCCAGCCCGAGGGCCTTCTTCCGCAGGGCCAGGTAACGAAAAAGGGGCGCGGTGTTGGCCTTCACCGTTGCCACCAGATTGTCGTAAACCGTCTCCGGCACGTTGTCCGGGAAAAGCGCCGCACTGCGGCAGGAAGCATGCTTGCGCACCCGCGCGTAGAAAAGATCCTTCTTCACCGAGTGGGCCAGGGCCGCGGCGATGCCGTGCTTATGGGCCTGGTAGGTTTGGTAGTACTGATCAAAGGCCGTGCGGCGAATCTCCGGCTGGGGCTTCATGAGAAAAGAGATGAAATTGCCATGGCTCAGCTCCATCGATTGCCCCTTCTCGTCGCTGATCACGCCGAAGGTCAGATCGGCGTTGTCCAATTGGCTGAAGATCTGGGACGGTGCCCGGGCCACTTCCGAGGCCATGGCCAGGATCCGCTCGATCTCCTCGCCGTGGGTGTGGGGCGTGGCGCGCAGGATCTTCTCCAGAAAGAAAGCGTAGGGTTTCAGCGCCTCATGGGTGAGGAATTCGTCCGCGCGCGCCGCGTCCAGGGCCTGGATCTCCGGATCGATAAAACTGGCGGCCTCGGAAATGCGCGTGAACAGGCCCATGGCCCGGTCCAGCAGGCCGAGGTAATGGCTGTTGGCCTTGTCTTCATCGCTCTTTAGGTGGGCATAGGTGTACAGGTTGTCCAGATCGCGGGAGATGCCCAGGTGAAGGTCCAGGCCGCGGGCCAGGTTCCCGGGGGAATCCAACAAATGCCCGCGAAAGGCATCATAGCCGGAAAGCTTGGCGTCGGTCTCGGCAAATTGCCGTTCCCAGGCCGCATCATCGGCGAAAAACGGGGTCAGGTCCCACTGATCGGCTGCGGCAACTTCCGTGCGCAGGGGTATTTTTTGGGTATCGGACATGGATCAGTCTCCTTTTTTAACGATCGGATGAAACGTATCGGCAAGATCGGCGGCAACCTCGGTGATCACCGCGCGGAGTTCGAGTTCGGCCAACCAGTCGGACGGAATCACATCCGCCCCGTAACAGGCGCCGATGATGCTACCGGCGATCGCACCGGTGGAGTCGCTGTCGCCCGAATGGTTGACCGCCAAAAGGACCCCGCGCCTGAAATCGCGACCGGCCACCAGGGCGGCGTAAAGACCCATGGCCAGGGCCTCATCGGCCACCCAGCCCGCCCCAAGGGTTTCCATGGTCGCAGGTGTCGGATCGCCACGCCGGCTCAACGCG
>NZ_BBCC01000072.1 GCF_001311845.1 Desulfosarcina cetonica JCM 12296
CAAATTTGGGCAGCTACAACCTGGACGACATCCGCATTGACGGCCATCTGACACGCCTGGAAAACTTCAAACTGCCGCCCCTGGGCGGCGAGGCCAGCCACGACAACCCGGCGATCCAGGCCTTGGTGGAAACCAAGAGCCACCTGGTGCCGACCCCCGATCCGGACGGGTGCACGGCCTGTGGCACCTGCATCGACCAGTGCCCGGCCGATGCGCTTGCCATGGTCGACGACCTGCCCGAGGCGGACATGGCCGCTGCGTGACCTGCTTTTGCTGCCAGGAGATCTGCCCGGAAAAGGCCATGCATCTTCAGCCGATCGAATTAAAGTGAATTGAATCAAAAGAAGGAGTCATCGAAAAATGAAAAACGCCTATGTGGTTTATTGCTCGCCGGCCGGATCCACCGGCCATGTGGCCCGGGTGATCGTCGACGAACTTGCGTCCCGGTCCGTGGCGGTAACCGAATTTGACCTGGGTGCCGGCCAGGATCCGGCACCGCTGGTGAAGCAACTTGCCGCGGCCGGGGAGGCGGATTGCCTGTTCGTGGGGTCGCCGGTCTACCGCAATCTGGCCGTGCCGCCGGTGATGGATTTTATCAACAGCCTGCAGGCCACCAAAGGCTGCCGGGCCGTGCCCTTCATCACCTGGGGCGCCGCCAGCAGCGGTGTCGCCTTGTGGCAGATGGGACACGCCTTTTCGGACAAGGCCTATCCCATTGTCGGCGCGGCCAAGGTGCTGGGGCTGCATTCATTGATGTGGTACAGCGATGATCCGGTGGGCAAGGGGCATCCGGATGCCGCGGACGACGCCATGGTGCGCGGCTTGGTGGGCGATGTGATCGCGCGCATGGCCGACGGCAAGGCCCTGGATTTGGCGGTCCTGGACTACCAGCGAGGCGGTCAGCGCCGAGGCAAAGAAGATGATCGACCAGCCTGGACGAACATTCCCAAATCCGTTGACGCGGACAAGTGCACCGCTTGCGGGGCCTGTGTGCCGGTCTGCCCGGTGGGTGCCGTCAGCTTGGATCCCACGCCGGTCTTCGGACCCTCCTGCATCGGCTGTTTCAACTGCTTGCGTGAGTGCCCCGAGGCGGCGATCGTTTCCGGCATGCCTCTGGAAAAGCTCGAAGCCATGATCCGCGGACGGGTGGCCACCTTGAACGAGACGCCGCCGACGCAGATTTTCGGGTGAGAAGAGAAAACAGCCTCTGACGGATTCGTAAGAAGCCCGATATCGGCGTTACGCGTATCCTTCGTCACTGCGGCGTACGCAAAAGTACGCCTCATTCCCTAAGGATTCGCAAGCCTTGATCTCGGGCTTCTTACGAATCCGTCGAAACGGTATTAGGGCTGGATTTTGATTTGAAATCAAATGCCGCGCGACGCACCGGTGAGGGGGGCGGAAAACATTGCCATTTGCGATAAAAATGGATATGTTGCGCCGAACATCGGAAAAAAGCGGCTGCAAATGTAAGGTTCTGGACGGTAACCGGCGTTTTCCGCCTTCGGATAACGACCCTTGCACGGATATGGCACGGGCACCCGCGCAGTCGATCCGCCGGCCGACCAGGACACCCCATTTATCGATCAGGCGGAACAAGGAACCCGATCAATCATGTTGGTAACCCAGAAAAAACAGTATGCTTTGCGTGCGATTTTCGAACTGGCCAAACAGCAGGGTGAGGAACCGGTCAAAACCGCGTCCATCGCAGAAGCGCAGTCGATTCCGCTGCGTTTTCTGGAGGTGATCATGGGACAGTTGAAACGGGCGGGGCTGGTGGAATCCAAGCGCGGTTTTTTCGGCGGCTACACGCTCCTGCAGCCGCCGGACCAGATTCGCGTGGGCGATATTTTCCGGTTGCTGGACCAGGAAGACAATGCCGATGCCTGCATGGCCTGCGCCTCCAAAGGCAATTGCCCATTTCTGGGCGGGTGTGTTTTCATGGCGCTGTGGGATCGGGCCCAGCAGGCCATGGACGCCGTTTATGATCAGACCACCATTCAGGCCCTACTCGACCAGGAAGCGCGGTTGACCGGAACCTGATTTGACAACCTATCTAAAACCAGAACGCCGGGTTTCTCCCCAGCGGGGGACTTGGCGTTCTTTCCTTCAGCCTATAGGCCTACAGCCTCTATCTATTTCGCCACAACCTTGTTTCGGCCGCTGTCCTTGGCCTGGTACAGGGCCTTGTCCGCCCGTTCAACGAGCTGCTTGTTGGTGACCTCCGTCATATCGGGGGACATCGCCGTGACGCCCACGCTGGTGGTGATATGAATGGAATGCTTTTCATAGGTGAAGATGTGCTGCATCACCCGTTCGCGGAACCGTTCACACAGGCTGACGGCCTTTTCCAGTGACGTGTCGGGAAGAATGACGGCGAACTCCTCACCGCCGTAACGGCAGGCCACGTCATATTTGCGGATACTGGCTTCCAACAGGTGGCTGAACTCCTGAAGGATCCGATCGCCGCAGAGGTGGCCGTGGGTGTCGTTGACGCGCTTGAAATGGTCCAGGTCGAACATGCACATGGCCAGGCCGTGACCGTAGCGCTGGGCGCCGAAGACCTCGCGATCGAGGGCTTCCTGGAAATAGCGCCGGTTGAACATGCCGGTCAGTTCGTCGCGAACGGACATTTCGGCCAGCTTCTCTTGAGCGATGCGCATCTCCCGCTTCAGGCCGGCTTTTTCCAGGGCATTGGAAATGATGCGCAGAAGGGCCTTGCCGTTCAACTTCGATTTGGGCAGATAGTCGTAGGCGCCGATCTGAATCAGGCGAGAGGCGATGACTTCGTCTCCTTGGCTGGTGATGATCACCACCGGGGTCTCGATTCCCTCGCGGTTGATGGCCTCCAGCAGAGCCAGGCCCGTGCCATCCATGACCCGATATTCACTGAAGGCAAGATCGAAAGTGCCTTGGGCCAGCTGTTCAAGTGCCGTCTGGATGGACGTCACGCGGGTCAGGCGGATTTGGTTGTGACCGTCCAGGATTTGTTCCAGTTTGACGAAGTCCCCATCGTCGTTTTCGAGGCAGAGGATCGAGACCTTCTGATCCAGATTGAGGATCGTCTTCCCCCCGGCATAGGTTTTGGGTTGATCGTGCCTGATGGTTTGGATTTTTTTCACCGTGTCGGCGATGCGGGTGGCGGCGGCGCTGATTTTTTGATCCGTTCGTTCAGTGCGTCGGGAATGTTGCCATCCATCTCAAGCAACTGGATATTTCCCATCAGGATCATCAGCGGTTGGTTGAGTTCATGGGCGGTGGCGCCGGCCATTTGCAGCAGCACCTTCAGGCGTTCCTCTTCGACCACCATTTTCTGCTGATCGCGGATTTGTTGGTTGACGGTTTCCAGTTTGGCTACGGCGAGACGGAGTTGGGCGTTGCTGGTCTGCAGCTTGTTGCGTTGTTCGAATAATTCGACGAACACCTTGACCTTGCTCCGCAGAATCAAGGGATCCAGTGGCTTGAAAAGATAGTCGACGGCGCCTTTCTCATAGCCGGCGAAGATGTGGGGCTCTTCCTTGTTGATCGCCGTGACGAAAATAATGGGAATATGGCGGGTCTTTTCGTTGCCGCGCAAGAGCGCCGCCACCTCGAAACCATCCATGCCGGGCATCTGAACATCCAGAAGAATCAACGCGAAGGTATGTTCCAGAACCAGGCCCAGGGCCTCGTTACCGGATGCGGCGGTCAGGATGGTCAGCTCGGGACGTTCGAGCACCGCTTTAATGGCCAAAAGGTTCTCGGGCCTGTCATCAACCACCAGAATTTTGATTTTTTCATCCATGGGCGGTGTTATTAGCCTTTGGGCCTACCCGTTGAGGATTGAGCCAGACTTTCAGCATGGAGGTGAGAATATCCAGATTCACCGGCTTGGCCAGATAGTCATCGGCGCCTGCTTCGATGCATCTGGCCCGGTCTCCCGGCATGGCCTTGGCGGTCAAGGCAATGATGGGAACGTTTTGGTAGCGTGCCCGACCGCGAATCCGACGAATGGCCTGATAGCCATCGCCATCGGCCATCATGACATCCGTGATAATAAGATCAATTTCCGGGGAACGGTCAAGTTTGTCAAGACTTTCCTTTCCATTTTTACCGGTGAGGACGGTCACGCCCTTGTCCTCCAGGATGCTGGAAATGGCAAATACGGTTCGCATGTCGTCATCGGCCAGAAGGATCCTGTGCCCCCGCAGCTGAAAGCGGTCGTTGTCCTGGGCTGTGAGGCGCGCCTGTTGCGATTCGTCCAGTGCCTCGAGGGGAAGGTGAAGATAGGCCACCAGAGCCGGTAGGAGCGCATCGTCGCCATCGATCCAGGTCGTGTCGAAACCCCGGGCATCGGAATCGACGGCTTCCTTCAGGCGCCTTTCTGCCGGCCGGCCGAAATAGAAGAAGATCGGCAGTGGCGGATGGCGCCGCAGGACCTCGAAGAGGGACCGCCGCTCCCCTTCATCGATCTTCGGGTCAAGTATCAGCAGGTCGATCGGATCACGGTCCAGCGCGGCAACCGCTTCAGCCACGCTGGTCGTCGAAATGAACCGCGTGGTCGAAATGCCGGCCGCATCGATGATACGGGGGCCAACACGGTTGCGTGGATCCAGCACCAGAACGGTTCGGGTCGGATCATTGGCCCATTGCGCGGATTTGGCCAACGCGGCCGCAATGGCATCATCTGCGATGGGCATGGGGATGCGGCCGGCCGCGCCTTGGGGCACCGATGCCGGATCGCTTTCCTCGGGCATCAGCGCGAAAACCGGGATGTGCCGGATTCCGGGAAAGGCCTTGATGCGTTGAATCATCGGCGCGCCGTAACCGCCTGGCAGGGCCGGATCGATGAAAATGGCTTTCGGCAGATAATGGTCGGCCAAATGAAGACCGGTGGCGAAACGGTCGGCCATCAGGGGGATGAACCCGTTGCGCCGGGCATGCGCCTGAAGCGCCGTGGTGGCCTCGGCTTCGCTCGCGATGATCAATATGTGCGTTGTTTCAACCGCGGACGGATCGAAATCGGGCGACGGGGTGGTTGCGGCCGTCTGAACGCCGGCTTTTACCACGGGAGGGCGCCCCTGCGGCGATATGGGGGCAACGATGGCTGGTGGTTTTACGGATGTATGTTCCAATGTGGTGGACGGTGCGAGCGGCAGATGGAGGGTGAAGCAGCTGCCTTCTTCTTCCCGGCTTTCCAGGGTGATCGTTCCTCCGATCAGGCCGGCCAGCAGCCGTGAAATGGAAAGGCCCAACCCCGTCCCGCCATACGTTCGTCCGATGGAGCCGTCCACCTGTTGAAACGCCTCGAAGATGAGCTCCTGCTTGTCCGCTGGAATGCCGATGCCCGTGTCCGCCACCGTGATGGCCAGGCATGGGCTATCGGGCCCGTCCGGGGCGCTGATCTCAGCCGGGGGCTGGCCCAAGGCGAATTTCAGGTCGATGTTTCCCTTTTTTGTAAATTTGAACGCATTGGAGAGGAAATTCTTGACGATCTGCTTGAGCCGTTTGCCGTCGGTGGTCACATATTCGGGCAGATCCGGTTCCAGGTAGATGGAAAAGGCAATGCCGTTTTGTTCCGCCAGGGGCGCGAAGCTGGCCTGCATGGCATCGGCAACGGAGCGCAGTGCCACGGATTGGATGTCGATTTTCACCTTCCCCGACTCCACCGTGGCAAGATCCAGAATTTCGTTGATCAGGTTGATCAGATCGCCGCCGGCCGAGTGAATGGTCCGGGCAAACGCCACCTGCCGATCGGTCAGGGTGTCATCCTTATCTTCCACGAGCAGGCGGCTGAGCAACAGGATGCTGTTCAGGGGCGTGCGCAATTCATGGGACATGTTGGCCATGAATTCGGTTTTGTATTGACTGGATCGTTCAAGCTGGCGGGCTTTCTCCGCCAGTTCCGCATGCGCGTGCTCCAATGCGGTGTTTTGCCGTTGCATCTCCTGTTTCTGTTCCTCCAGAACGGCCATGTGGGCTTCGAGCGCCGTGGTGTTTTTGAGCATTTGGGCGTTGGCGGCTTCCAGTTCCAATTGTTTGAGGTGGAGTTTGTGCTCGGATGCCTGCAGGGCTTGGTTCTGGGCCATCAACTCGCGGCGGCTGGCCTCCAGGGCCGCTTCCCGGATTTTCAGGGCTTTGGCCTGTTGGCGGTTGTCCTTGAGCAGGCGTTCCTCCTGGGCGCGAATCGATGCCGCATGCAACGCCACGGCGATCATTTCCGCCGCGCCCTTGACAAACTGAAGGTCAGCCGGGGTGAAAACGGTGTGTTTTTCAAGCTCCAACACACCGATGAGGTTTTCGCGCAGCAGGATCGGAACCGTGATCAAGTTGGCCTGACCGGTGGCGGCCACCGGAATCGCCGGTTGGTGCGGGGCGTCCGTGCGGAAGGTATGGATATTTCTTTCCAGTGCCGTTTGACCGACCCGGCCTCGCCGGGGTAGATGCGCTCTTCGGGTTCGATGTCACCGCCCTTGGGAAACCGGCAGGTGCAGGTCAGACTGCCGTTTTTTTCGTTTACGTAAATCACTGCCCGGTGAAGGGTCAGGACACCGGCCAGGTGGTCGAGCGCCCGACTGTACAACATGTCCAGATCGAACTCCCCGCCGAGAAGGCGGTGTAATCCGGCCTGATCCGCCATGCGCCGAAGCTGCAAGGCGTTTTCCCGTTGGAGACGTTCCAGATGGTCGAGAACCTCGGCGAAAGTGGCTGCCAGGCGGTTGATCACATTGCCGCTGCCCGGCAAGGCGGGCAACCGGGACGCGCTTTGGGTCAGCCGGAAGGTCTGCTGGGAAAGATCCCTGAGCGGTCCGCTGAACTCTTCTTCCACGATCACGGCAGCCAGCAGCACTGCCAGGCTGGCGAAAATCATCACCCCCCAAATGACGATTCGCAGGCGATGGATGCAAATCAACGCCGTTGCGTGATCGAGCTCGACAATCAGGGCCAGGGGATGACCGGACAGGCGAATATCGGCATACACCCCGGTCACCTCGCGCCCCCGTGAATCCGTGTAGACCATTGGTGACGGCAGGGGGAGCCTGGCGCTGCGCACCGGATCCATTTCGCGCCAGGCGCGGATGATCGCCGTGTCGATACGCGGGTGTTTCCAGAGGGGATGTTCTGCCGTGCTGTCGACCAGCAGCCGCCGGTCGTTGTCCACCAAGAGCAGTCGCAGGCCTTTTGTCGGTTCCGAATTCCACTGCAGCAGGCTCGCGACGGCGGCAATGGAAATCTTGCAGGCGATAACGCCTGACGGGGATGCCGCATCCACCCCGATGGGCGCGGTGACAAACGCCGTTTCGGTACGACGATCGGCCGAATCGGGAGTAAATCCGGAAATGATTGTGTGACCGGAGGCCAGGGTTTCGCGAAAGGCGGCGGCGAACGGGGTTTCGGCGAGCTCAGCGGAAAGAAGGTTGGCGCCCAGCTCGCTTTCTTGGGCCGTGGAAAAAATCACATCGCCGCGCGGATCGACCAACAGAATATCGCCATAGTCGTGCAGGTCGGCATGCAGGGAGACCGGCGTTCCGTATGCCGCAACGGCCATGTTCCAGGGCATGCTGTGGACGAAAGCGGTAATCGGCCCGTCGGTCCCGGCAAGCCGTCGGCAAAGCGCACCGTAAAAGCCGATGGTGCTGGGCTCGCGTCCCAGCATGGCCGTATCGGTCCGGCGGTCATCAAAGAAAGCCTGGATTTCGCGCTGTTTCAACTCGGCCATGGCGCGCACGGTATTGGGGATCTCTTGCCGGAGGTGGCCTTCGGCCATCCGGTAGGTGATAAACCCGATGACGGTGGCGGGGAGGATGGCAATGACCAGCAGGCTGAGCAGGACGGTACGGCTCCATTGACGACTGAACAGCCGTTTCAGCGTCCGAGTTTGACGATCTGCCGGTAAATCCTTTTCCATAGCGTTCCCGATCGAAGTGGCCGGCCTTCCATGAGGACTCATGGACGACAGTTTTGCGGCAGTTGCCGGACCAGGCGTCGGCCTTTGGCGGTTCAGTCTTCAATGGCCGCGACGGATACGCCGGTTTCAGAGACGCGAGGGCAACTACTTCGTTTTAAATATCGGTCGGTTGTCGATGGAGTTGAAGCAATTTTAATGGACTTGTTGTCAATGCACCCGTAGGTTTTAGACCGCGGACAACGTTTTTTTGCCAGAAGCGCTGGACAAATGCGCGCAGGTGCTGAAACCGCCGGGCATCCACCTGGGTGGCGCCTTCACGGAGGTTTCGCCGGTGCATCGCCGCCCGGTAGATCAGGTAGGCCTGGCGAAGCCGATAGGCGTTCACGTTATCGACAATGCCGGTTTCGGCCAAGGTTTGCAAAAGACGGACATTGTCGGTCCAACGGGTCAGTTCCGCATGGGTGGCGGCATGCCGCAGCACCAGGTATTGAACGATGAATTCAATATCAATCAGGGCACCGGTGTCTTCCTTGATGTCGAACTGGCCCGGTTTGACCGTCAACCGATTTTCACGCATGCGTTCACGCATGTCACGCACCTCGGTTTTCAACCGCTCGGGATCCCGGGGAAGACGCAGCACCCGGCGGCGGATGGCCGAAAAGGCATTCAGCAGGGCGGCGTCGCCGGTAATGGGCCGGGCCCGGATCAGCGCCTGATGTTCCCAGGTCCAGGCTTTTTCCATCTGATAGCTGTCGTACCCGTCGACATGGCTCACCAGAATGCCGGACGAACCGTTGGGGCGCAGACGCATGTCGGTTTCGTAAAGCGTGCCGGCGGCGGTGTGGGCGGACAGCATGTGTACCACGCGCTGACCCAAGCGGGCAAAGAAATGCGTGTTGTCGATGGGCTGCCGACCACCGACGGTTTCGCCGCTGTCGGCGGCGTGCAGAAAGACGAGGTCGAGGTCCGAGGCATAGCCCAACTCGAGCCCGCCCAGTTTACCGTAGCCGATAACGGCGAATCCCTTGTCACAGGGCTTTCCGTTCAACGTACAGGTGGGGCGGCCGTGCCTGGCGACCAGGTGGGCCCAACAGATATCGACCACGGCTTCGAGAACGGTTTCGGCAATCCAGGTCAGATGGTCGCTGACCTTCATCAGGGGCAGGACGCTGGTGATGTCCGAGGCAGCGACCCGCAGGGTATTGATTTGGCGAAAGATGCGCAACGCTTCCATCTGGTATTCGGGATCGCCGTCGGGTACACTGGCCAACTGGTGCGCCAAGCTGGTCTTCAGGGCAGCAGCGTCGGGCGGTGTATAGAGGGTGCGCGGATCGAGCAATTCGTCCAACAAAACCGGATGGCGGCTGAGAAAGGCGGCGATCCAGGGGCTGGCGCCCACCAGGCGGATCAGATGCGTCAGGGCGGTCGGATACTCGATCAAAAGGGAGAGATAGCTGATGCGCTGCTGGATCTGTTTGAGCAGCTGAAGTACGCGTTGGAGCACCGTTTCCGGTTCATCGCATTTGACGGCCGCCTCCAGGACCCGCGGGATCAGACGGTCCAGGCGCCGCTTGCCGGCACCGCTCATGGCCCGGGTGCCGGGTTCGGCCATGAAGCTTTCCAAGAGATGGGCGGCGGTGGCGCTTTCCGTGAATCCGGCCTTCTCCAAGAGTTGGCAGCGTTCGGCCGTGGTCAGCGATGCGGTCCAGGCATCGGCCAGTCTGGCAACGACGGCCGAACCGGGGTCGGTGGAAGACGCCGCCTCGACCGCCAAAAGACCCGCAAAATGGGTGGCGACCTGGTTGCGATGGCGATTGAGAACGGTGAGATAGGCATCCCAGGTGAAAAATCCCATGGCCCGGGCCAGTTCGAGGCGAGCCAGGGGATCGGTGGGCAACGCGTGGGTTTGTTGGTCACAGGCTTCCTGAAGGCGATGTTCGCTGTTGCGCAGGAAACGATAGGCCTCGATCAGCTCCCGGCTGACCGCCGGTGGTACGTACCCTTCGCTGGCGAGCACCGTCAACACGGTCTGGATGGCCGGTTGCTGCAGGGCGGGCAATACGCCGCCACGGATCAACTGGAACATCTGACCGAAAAACTCGATTTCGCGGATGCCGCCGCTGCCCAGCTTGATATTGTCATCCAGTCGCTTGCGGCGGACTTCGGCGCTAATTTTCTGTTTCATTTCGCGCAGGGATTCAAAGACCCCGAAATCGAGATAGCGACGGAAAACGAAAGGCCGCAGGCGATCCAGGAGCTCCTTACCGGCGGCGGCGTCGCCGGCGACGACCTTGGCCTTGATCAGGGCATACCGTTCCCATTCACGTCCCTGGGACTGGTAGTAGTCTTCCATGTGATCGAAGGTCATCACCAGGGGGCCGCTGTCACCAAAAGGCCGCAGGCGTGCATCGACCCGGAAGACGAAGCCCTCCGCCGTGCTGTCGCCGATGGCTTGGATCAAAAGCCGGCAGAGGCGGGTGAAAAATGCCTCGTTGGACAGGGCCCGCGGTCTACCGCGGGTCTCGCCGGCGCATGGGAAGGCGAAGATCAGGTCCACATCCGAGCTGAAATTCAGTTCACCGGCCCCCAGTTTGCCCATGCCCAGGACCACCAGCCGTTGGGGATTGCCGGAATTGTCCCCGGGGGTGCCGACCGTTTGGCACAGGCGGTCATACAGAATCGTCAGGGCACCGTCGATGGCCGTTTGGGCCAGGGCGGACAGATCGGCCATGGTTTCATCCAGGCGGCTGAGCCCGGCCAGATCGCGTATGGCAATGCGGACCATTTCGCGACGGCGGAAGTGCCGCAGGGCCGTCTTCAACGGTACCAACCGCTGCTCGGCCGTTTCTTCCGGCGTGGCCGGGGCCATGGCTTGGAGCCGTGACGCCAGGTGGCGCGCCATCTGGTCCGTCTCATAGGGACGCAAAAGATCGGCGCTGTCCATCAGCTCGACGGCCATCTGCGGATGGCGGATGCAGTTGTTGGCGACGAATTCGCTGAAACCAAAGGCCTCGACAAGGGCCCGGGCCGCATGGCTGTCGGTTGAAAAGGCCAGCCCGGCATCCGCGACGGCCGAACAAAACGTGATCCGACGCTGATTGCGTCGTTCTTCCAGCTGCTGGGAAAGGCGGTCAGTCATGATCGGACAATAATCCTTGCGTTTGAATCGCCGGCGCTGCAGTTTGATCCTGCGGGTGGCCGGTGAAAAGGGGGTGCGCGTGGTTGGCCAAACCTACCAGATCATGTCGGATTTGCCAAGATCAGTATTTTTTCGATGAGTTAGCGGAAACCCGAAGGTGTTTTGGGTCAATAGTACAATAATGTAATTGAATCGAAAAAAAACTTGCAATAATGTAATGATTGGTTCTATAGAATCAGGTCCCGAGACCGAGTTGTCCGCCAAATAATTGGATTGCAGCAAATCCACAATGCTGGTATACAATTTGCTTTTCTCGAATCTCGGATGAAAACGCGCTTGTATCGTCAAGGTCCGGCATTGATATGTCAATGCCGGCCTTTTTTACCATCGGCAGCCAAAGGAGTGTGTGAACCATGTGCCGACTGTTTGCCATGACCAGTGAGACCCCCGTCTCCCCCATGATCGCCCTTGAAGCCATGGATGTCATGCGGGAGGGTCACGATGGATCCGGTGTCGGTTTGTTTTTGCGGGACCTGGCAGGTCCTTTCGAAGAGATGAAGGACGCGCCCATCCTGTCGGGTATTTTCAGTGAAGCGGGATTGCGGCGGCTGGATGACTTCATGATGGAAATCGGGTTCATGACCAAATACAAGATGAGCATCAAGGTCCCCAAGACGCCTCCTCCCGGTGTTCCCAAGCGGGACATTTACCTGATTCGGGCCTATGAGTATCCGGAGGATTGGGATGGTTACTCCCAGGAAGCCCTGCAAAGCGAGCTTTTGAAAATCCGTCTGCAGTTGCGGGCCATGGGGGAGGAGAAGGGGGACATGATCGTCTTCTCCTTCTGGCCCGATGTGATCATGCTCAAGGAGATCGGCGACCCCCTGAAGGTGGGCCGCTACCTGAAACTGGATCGCAAGGAACTGCACGCCCGCGTGATCATGGCCCAGGGGCGGCAGAACACCAATTACGCCATCAACCTGTACGCCTGTCATCCGTTTTTCATCCAGGGATACGCTTCCATGACCAATGGCGAGTGCACGGCGTTCACCCCCATTCGGGAATTTTTGCTCTCCCGCAATTTTCCCGGGTATTCCGGTTATCAGAGCGATTCGGAGGTCTTCACCCATATCCTGCATTATACGCGTACGCGCCTGGGGCTGGATGCGTCCGCCTACAAGCACATCATTACCCCCTTGCAGGACGTCGATATCGCGGCCCACCCCAACGCGGAGCTGCTCAAGAACCTCAAGCATTCCTGCCGCCGATTGATCATCGACGGGCCCAACTGCGTGATCGGCTGCCTGCCGGATCAAAGCCTGTTCATGGTCCAGGATCGCAAGAAGCTCCGTCCCGGTGTGGTCGGTGGCCGCCCCGGCCGGTACGCCTTTTCCTCTGAAATCTGCGGCTTGGATTTTGCGGTGCCGGATCGCGACAAGAGCAAAGACTTTCAACCCATGCATCTGGACACGGTCATTGTCGGACCCGATCGCCAGGAGGTTTCCGTATGCAACCAAATGCAGCCATTACCCCTTCTACACTAAGCGTCAAGGACCTGCCCTGGCAGATTCTCTGGCAGAAAGATAAATGCACCCTGTGCGGTCGCTGCACGGCGGTGTGCCCGGTCAACGCCATCGAACTGGGTGTTTTCCGTAAAAGGCGCATCAAGGTTTCCCTGGAACCCCAGGGCAACCCGTCCAGCAGCTTCGATGTCTACCACGGCATCCGCCAGAAAACCGATCCGGCATACGCCTGTGTGGGGTGTGCCACCTGCAACCTGGTCTGCCCCAACGACGCCATCATCCCGGTGCGTTCGGACGAGGCCGACAAGCTGCGGTTTCACATCAACCGCGGCGGACAACCCCGCAGCCGTGGCGGCCGACGCAATGTTTCGGGGGGGATCCTGGACCAGATCAAGTTCATCCGCATTTCCATGCTCACCGACCCGGCCCTGGACGCCGGCCGTCACGAATTCGAGCTGCGTACCTTTTGGGCCGGATTCTGCCACCGGAAGAAAATCTGAAGTTTCTGAATGAAAACGGATGGATCCCGCCGGTGCGGGAGATCTACCCCCTGATCATCGGCGGCATGAGCTTTGGCGCCCTCTCCCCCAACATGTGGGAAGGGTTGCAAATGGGGGTGGCCTATCTCAATGAAGAGTTGGGCATGCCCGTGCGCATGAGCACCGGTGAGGGCGGTTGCCCCCCGCGCCTTTTGAGAAGTCCTTTTCTCAAGTACGTGATTTTGCAGATCGCCAGCGGCTACTTCGGCTGGGACGAAATCATTCACGCCATTCCCGAAATGGTCGAGGATCCCTGCGCCATCGAGATCAAATACGGCCAGGGCGCCAAGCCCGGTGACGGCGGCCTGCTCATGTGGCACAAGGTCAACCAGCTCATCGCCGCCATCCGCGGCGTTCCCCCGGGCGTGAGCCTGCCCAGCCCGCCGACCCACCAGACCCAGTACTCCATCGAGGAATCGGTGGCCAAGATGATCCAGTCCATGTACATGGCCTGGGGATTCCGCGTGCCGGTGTATCCGAAAATTTCGGCGACATCCACGGCCATGGCGGTGCTCAACAACCTCACCCGTAATCCCTATGCCGCCGGATTGGCCATTGACGGCGAGGATGGCGGTACCGGTGCGGCCTACAATGTCTCCATGGATCACATGGGGCACCCCATCGCCACCAACATCCGTGACGGCTACCTGAACCTGGTGAAGGTGGGGATGCAAAATGAGATCCCGCTGTTCGCCGGTGGTGGCGTGGGCAAGAGCGGCAATCTGGCGGCCAACGCCGCGGCGCTGATCATGCTGGGGGCCAGTGGGGTGCAGACCGGCAAGTATATCATGCAGGCGGCCGCCGGCTGCCTGGGATCGGAGCACGACCGTTGCAACATCTGCAACATCGGCCGCTGTCCCCGGGGCATCACTTCCCAGGATCCGCGACTCTACCGGCGCCTGGATGTCGAAAAGGTCGCCGAGCGGGTGGTGGATGTCTTTCTGGCGTTCGACATGGAGCTGAAAAAGATTGTTGCCCCCCTGGGCCGCTCCACATCGCTGCCCATCGGTATGTCCGACGCCCTGGGCATCAGCGACTACCAGGCCGCCCAGCGGCTTCAGATAAAATATGTGATTTAATAATAGGTAGATAGGCTGAAGGTACTTAGGCTGAGGGAAAGCACTCCTTCAGTCTTCGGCCTAAAAGGCTAAACTCCCCTTTTGGCTTTGCTTCGACCGGAGAAGACGTGATGACGGAAAATCAACAGCCTTTACATATAGCGGGAATGCGGGATGGCGCGCGCTTGGCCTCCCGCGTTCTTGAGGAAGAGATTCAACGGGCCGTGGAAGCCGGCCATCGTCAATTGACCATCCAGCCTTTGGCCAACACGGTATCGGTGGCCGCCTTTGGAAAACCCATGGCGAGCCGGTTTACGTCACCATTGAAGGCCAGGCCGGTCAGCGGGTCGGCTCCCTGGGGTACCCCAATACCTTTGTCGACGTGCTCGGTCCGGCCTCGGACGACGTGGGCTGGCTCAACGCCGGCGCGACCATCACGGTGCATGGTCATGCGTCCAACGGCACGGCCAATGGCATGGCCCAGGGAAAAGTCTACATTGCCGGCAACATCGGCGCCCGGGGCATGACCATGACCAAACACAATCCCCGCTTCGAGCCGCCCGAGCTTTGGGTGCTGGGTTCCGCCGGTGATTATTTCGCCGAATTCATGGCTGGCGGCGTGGCCGTGGTTTGCGGACTTGACGCCCAGGATCCCGAAAACGTTCTCGGCTACCGTCCGGCGGTGGGAATGGTGGGCGGCCGTATTTTTTTCCGTGGGCCGCACAAGGGCTTCAGCCAATCCGACGCAAGATGGTGCCCATCGACGATGAGACCTGGAACTGGCTGGCCGATGGGTTAAAGGGGTTCCTCACGGCCATTGACCGGCTGGAATTGTTGGATACCCTTGCCGACCGCGAGACGTGGCAGTTGATCCGGGCCCGTTCGCCCCAGGAGAAAACCGGTGCGGCGCGCCGTTCCATGGCCGATTTTCATCAAAATGTCTGGGACAAACACCTGGGCAAGGGCGGCCTGGTGGGCGACCTGACCGATGTGGACCGCAGCCCCATTCCCCTGATTACCCACGGCGAGTTGCGCCGCTTTGTTCCGGTTTGGGAGAACCGTAAGTTCAAGGCCCCCTGCGAAGGACCTGCCCGTCGGGTATCCCGGTCCAGGAGCGCTGGCGCCTGGTGCGTGAAGGCCGGGTGGACGAGGCCGTTGACCTAGCCCTGGCCTATACCCCCTTTCCGGCATCGGTGTGCGGCTACCTTTGCCCGCACCCCTGCATGACCGCCTGTACCAAGGGCTCGGCGTTCATGGCACCGGTGGACGTGAGCCAATTGGGGCGGGCCAGCATTCAGGCCAAGGTGCCCGAGCTCCCATCCTTGTCGGGCAAGCGTATCGCCGTGATCGGCGGCGGTCCGGCCGGCATCTCCACCGCCTGGCAATTGCGCCGCAAGGGCCACGAGGCCGTGGTATTCGACACGGCCAAGAGCCTGGGCGGCAAGATCGCCTCGGTGATCCCCAACAGCCGGATCCCCAAGGATGTGGTTCAGAAGGAGCTGGATCGTGCCGCCGAGGTGATCCCCCATGTTCACCTGCAGCAGACCCTCAACCAAACCGATACCGAACAATTGGTGGCCGACTACGATTTTGTCATCGTCGCCGCCGGTGCCCAGAAGCCCAGGGTCCTGCCCATCCCGGGCAAGGAGCGGCTGGTCACGGCAACGGATTTCCTTCTCCAGGCCAAACACGACCAGATCAAACCGGGGAAACAGGTGGTGATCATCGGTGCCGGCAACGTGGGTTGTGACGTGGCCACCGAGGCCTCGCGTCTGGGTGCGGAATCGATCACCCTGCTCGATGTTCAGGAGCCGGCCAGTTTCGGCAAGGAGCGCGAAGATGCCGAAGCCGCAGGCGCCGTTTTCCGCTGGCCGGTGTTTACCAGCCAGATCACCGAAAAGGGGGTGGAACTGAAGAGCGGGGAGATCATTCCCGCTGACACGGTGATCATCTCCATCGGCGATGCACCGGATCTCGATTTTTTGCCCGCGGACGTGGCCACCGAGCGGGGCTACATTTTGGTCAACGACGATTACCAGACCTCCAACCCCAAGATCTATGCCATCGGTGACGTGGTGCGTCCCGGTCTGCTCACCGACGCCATCGGCGCCGGTCGACGGGCGGCGGAGACCATCACCGAAATTCTGGCCGGCAAACGGCCCGGTGCTGACCGGAGGGCCGTGATCGATATCAAGCGGATTTCCCTGGAGTACTTGGATCCGCGGATCATCCAGTATGAGGATATGGCCCAGTGCGGTTCCCAGTGCTCCAGCTGCGGAACCTGCCGCGATTGCGGCATTTGCGTGGCCACCTGTCCGGAGGCGGCCATCAGCCGCAAGGCCGGTGAGGGGGTGGTTTTCGAGTATGTGGTCGACCCCGACCGCTGCATCGGCTGCGGGTTCTGCGCCGGCGCTTGCCCTTGCGGCATCTGGGACCTGGTGGAGAATACACCCATGGGCTGACAGCAGGATAAAAGGACCGGCAGTCATCGAGGGCAGGCCCATGGGCCTGCCCTTTTTGCGAATATCCCCGCAGGCAAGGCCACGGGGGCTATGCCTGGTTGTTTTATGGGGTTGATTTGCCGGGCAGATGTGGTAATTGACCTCAGAACTTTTTCGGCGCGCGGCACACCGCCGGGCGCAACAAGATGGTTAGCCATGGAAGCACGATTGACACTCGAGGATGGTCGCACCTTTCCCTGCCGGTCGTTCACCGGTCCGGGGGAAGCCAGCGGCGAGGTGGTTTTCAACACCAGTATGACCGGCTACCAGGAGGTCCTCACCGATCCTTCCTATAGTGGTCAGATGGTGACCATGACCTATCCATTGGTGGGCAACTACGGCGTCAATGCCGATGATGTGGAGTCCGCCCGGATCCAGGTGGCGGCGTTCCTGGTCAAGGAATATCAGCCTTTTCACAGCAATTTCAGGGCCACCCAATCCCTGGCCGACTACCTCAAGGGGCAAGGTGTCCTGGGTGTCGAGGGGCTGGACACGCGGGCCCTGACGCGCCATATCCGCAACGGCGGCGCCATGCGGGCGATCATTTCCACGAAAGATCTCGATCCCGAATCCCTCAAGCGGCGCGCCAATCAGATTCCCAGTATGGTGGGCATGGACCTCGCCCGGGACGTGAGCACGCGCCGGACATACCGCTGGACCGGCGGCCAACCGGAAATACTGGACGACGACACCCGCATGGATACGACCATCTGGCGCCAGCGTGGCGATCGGCCGGCCGTCGTGGCCATCGATTTCGGTCTCAAATACAATATCGGTCGTTGTCTGGAGCGGGCCGGATTCGAGGTGCTGGTGGTGCCGGCCACCACCGACGCCTCGGCCATCATGGCCATGGCTCCCGACGGGCTGTTCCTCTCCAACGGTCCCGGGGACCCGGAGCCGGTGGTTTACGGCATCGAGACCACCCGGGAGCTGCTCGGCCGGTTGCCCATTTTCGGCATCTGCCTGGGCAACCAGATTCTCGGTCTGGCCCTGGGCGGGCGTACTTACAAGCTCAAGTTCGGCCATCGCGGGGCCAACCAGCCGGTCAAGAACCTGGATACCGGCCGGGTGGAGATCACCTCCCAGAATCACGGCTTTGCCGTCGATATGGAGAGCCTGGGGCGGGATGCCGTGGAGGTGACCCACATCAACCTGAACGACAACACCGTGGAAGGCATCCGGCACCGCCGGTTGCCGGCCTTTGCCGTCCAGTACCATCCGGAAGCGTCGCCCGGGCCCCATGATGCGGCCTATCTGTTCGACCAGTTCAGGTCCATGATGAAAATCGCCTAAACTCAATGCGATAGGTTGGATCCGTCCCCGGCTTAACCCCAATCGCGCACCGCTGGCTGCGCAGGACAACGCTGATTACCGAGACATGCCCAAACGCACGGACATCCATAAAATTCTGATCATCGGCGCCGGCCCCATCATTATCGGCCAAGCCTGCGAGTTTGACTATTCCGGGACCCAGGCATGCAAGGCCCTCAAGGAAGAGGGCTTCGAAGTGGTGTTGGTCAACTCCAATCCGGCCACCATCATGACCGACCCGGAAACGGCGGACCGGACTTACATCGAACCGGTGACGCCCGAGGCGGTGGCCAAGATTATCGAAAAGGAGCGTCCCGACGCCCTGTTGCCCACCCTGGGCGGCCAGACCGGCCTCAATACCGCCGTGGAGGTGGCGCGCAGCGGCGCCCTGGAAAAATTCGGCGTCGAACTGATCGGCGCCTCCCTGGAGGCCATCGAAAAGGCCGAATCCCGGGATCGCTTCCGGGAGGCCATGCACCGCATCGGCTTGAAGATTCCCGAGAGCGGCATCGCCAACAGCATGGAAGAGGCCCGCGACATCGCCGAGACCATCGGCTTTCCGTTGATCATCCGGCCCAGCTTTACCCTGGGCGGCACCGGCGGCGGCGTGGCCTACAACCCCGAGGACCTGGAAAACATCGCCAAGTCAGGGCTGGATGCCAGCCTCACCAACCAGGTGATGCTCGAGCAGTCGGTCCTGGGCTGGAAGGAGTACGAGCTGGAGGTGATGCGCGACCACGCCGACAACGTGGTGATCATCTGCTCCATCGAGAACTTCGACCCCATGGGGGTCCACACCGGCGATTCCATTACCGTGGCTCCGGCCCAGACCCTGACCGACCGGGAATACCAGATCATGCGGGATGCCTCCCTTTCGATCATGCGCGAGATCGGGGTCGACACCGGCGGATCCAACGTGCAGTTCGCCGTCAATCCCAAAAACGGTGATTTGATCGTCGTCGAGATGAATCCACGGGTTTCGCGCAGCAGCGCCCTGGCTTCCAAGGCCACCGGTTTTCCCATCGCCAAGATCGCCGCCAAGCTGGCCGTGGGCTATACCCTGGACGAGATCGCCAACGACATCACCGGGGAGACCCTGGCTTCCTTCGAGCCGACCCTGGACTACTGCGTGGTCAAGATTCCGCGCTGGACCTTCGAGAAGTTTCCCGAAACCCGCGACCTTTTGACCACCTCGATGAAGTCGGTGGGTGAAACCATGGCCATCGGCCGGACGTTCAAGGAGGCCCTGCAGAAGGGCCTGCGCTCACTGGAGATCGGACGCTTCGGCTTTGGTGCCGACGGCAAGGATCGCCCGGAGGTGGATGGCGCGCCGCCCACCCTGGATGAGATCGAACAGAAGCTGGCCATCCCCAACTCCCAGCGCATCTTCTACCTGCGGCATGCCTTCCAGGCAGGCATGACCGTGGAGGAGATCTACCAGATCACCGCCATCGATCCCTGGTTCCTTTACCAGCTTGACCAGATCCATAAAATGGAGCAGACCCTGGCCCAGACCAATGCGGCTGCCGTGGACCAGTGCGCCCCCGGCGACGCCTTCACGGCGCTTTCCGTTGACCAACTGCGCCAGGCCAAGGAATACGGTTTTTCCGATGTCCAACTGGCCCATCTGACCGGAAGCACGGAAAAAGCCGTCGAAAAGGCGCGCAAGGCCATGGGGATCCGGCCGGTTTACAAATTGGTAGATACTTGCGCGGCCGAGTTCCGGGCGGCCACGCCGTACTATTACTCGACCTTTGAGACCGAGTGCGAGGCGCGCGTCTCCGATCGCAAGAAGGTGATGATCCTGGGCGGCGGCCCCAACCGCATCGGCCAGGGCATCGAGTTCGACTACTGCTGCGTGCATGCCTCCTTCGCCCTCCGCGAAGAGGGTGTGGAAAGTATCATGGTCAACAGCAACCCGGAAACGGTGAGCACGGACTACGATACCTCGGACAAGCTCTACTTCGAACCCCTGACCCGCGAGGATGTTTTGCACATCGTGGAGAAGGAGAAGCCCGACGGCGTGATCGTGCAGTTCGGCGGCCAGACGCCGTTGAATCTTTCCACCCCCTTGCATCGGGAAGGCGTGCCCATTTTGGGTACCCAGCCGGAGAGCATCGACCGCGCCGAGGACCGCGAGCTCTTCCAGGCCATGCTCAAGAAGCTCGGCCTCAAGCAGCCGGCCAACGGCACGGCGCTGTCCATTGCCGAGGCACTGTCCATCGCCGACAGCATCGGCTACCCGGTGATCGTGCGGCCCTCCTTCGTGCTCGGCGGCCGGGCCATGAAGATCGTCTACGACCCCAAGGACATGGAAAATTTCACGCGCCTGGCCATCCTGGCCTCACCGGGCCATCCGGTACTCATCGACAAGTTCCTGGAGGAGGCCACCGAGGTGGATGTGGATGCCATCAGCGACGGCACCCTGACCGTCATCGGCGGGATCATGCAGCATATCGAGGCGGCCGGGGTGCACAGCGGCGATTCGGCTTGTGTTTTGCCGCCCACCAGCATCGGTCCGGCGATGATCGCGCAGATCAGCGCCGCCACCAAGGCCATGGCCGCCGAATTGAAGGTCGTGGGGCTGATGAACGTGCAATACGCCATCAAGGACGATCAGCTATACGTCATCGAGGTCAACCCGCGCGCCTCGCGGACCGTGCCCTTTGTCAGCAAGGCCACCGGCGTGCCCCTGGCCAAGCTGGCCACCAAGATCATGCTGGGCAAGACGCTGACCGAACTGGGGCTCACCCGGGAAGTGGTCCCCCGACACCTGTCGGTGAAAGAGGCCGTCCTGCCCTTTGACCGCTTCCCGGACGTGGATACGCTTTTGGGACCGGAGATGAAGTCCACCGGCGAGGTGATGGGGATCGACAGCGAATTCGGCCTGGCCTATGCCAAGGCCCAACTGGGCGCCGGCCAGCGCCTGCCCCTGTCCGGGTCGGTCTTCATCAGCGTGGGCGACGAAGACAAACCGGCCATTTTACCCGTGGCCCGGCAGTTCGCCGAGATGGGTTTTGCCATCCTGGCCACCGACGGCACCTGGTCGCGGCTTAGCGCAAGCGGTATTGCGGCCGAGCGCATCAACAAGGTGTCCCAGGGCCAGCCCCATGTGGCCGACGCCATCAAAAACGGTCAGATCCAACTGATCATCAATACCGGGACGGGCAACGACTCCCGCCGGGACGGATATACGATCCGCCGCGCGGCCCTCAAGTTCAAGGTGCCTTACGCCACCACCGCCGCCGGTGCACTGGCCGTGTGCCAGGGGGTGGCTGCCCTGCGCGAGAAGCCCTTCGCGGTCCGACCGATTCAGGATTACCATGCTTAAGAGGCAATGCGTCCCCTTCTATCCTTTTCAAGGCAGACGACCATGACACCATCAGCAATCGTTCCCCGAGAGCCCATCGATGATGACAAACCCCGTGAAGCCTGCGGGCTTTTCGGCGCCTTCAATCATCCGGATGCGCCCAAACTTTGCTACTTCGGGATTTATGCCCTCCAGCACCGCGGTCAGGAGAGCGCCGGCATTGCCGTCGCCGACAACGGCGCCATCGACGAGTACAAGGGGATGGGGTTGGTTCCGGATGTCTTCGACATGGACATCCTGGAACGGCTGAACGGATCGACCGCCATCGGCCACGTGCGCTATTCCACGACGGGCAGTTCGGTGGTGGCCAACGCCCAGCCGTTGGTGGTGCGCCATCGCAACCGGGCCTACGCCGTGGCCCACAACGGCAACCTGGTCAATGCCCATACCATCAAGGCCGAGTTGGAGGAGGCCGGGTCGATCTTCCAGACCACCATGGACAGCGAGGTCTTTCTGCATCTTTTCGTGCGCAACCTGCACTTGGGATTCGAGGAAGCCTTGAAGGCCTCGGTGGCACGCATGAAGGGGGCCTTTTCCATGGTCGTGCTCACCAGCCGGGGGGAATTGATCGGCATCAAGGATCCTCACGGTTTCCGCCCCCTGTGTCTGGGCAAGCTCAACGGTTCCTGGATCCTGGCGTCTGAAACCTGCGCCCTGGATCTGGTGCAGGCCGAGTTCGTGCGCGAGCTGGAGCCCGGAGAGATCGTCATTATCAACAAGGACGGCGTCAAGAGCATTCGTACCAACACGCCCAAGCAACGCTCGTTCTGCATCTTCGAGTTCATCTATTTTGCCCGGCCGGACAGCACCTTTTTCGGGCACAACGTCTATCTGACGCGCAAGGCCCACGGCCGGCGGCTGGCCGAGGAGTCACCCGTGGACGCCGACCTGGTGATGCCGTTTCCCGATTCGGGGGTGTACGCGGCCCTGGGCTACTCCGAGGCCTCCGGGATCCCCTTCGAAACCGGCATGATCCGCAACCATTACGTGGGGCGTACCTTCATCCAGCCCACCCAGAGCATGCGCGATTTCGGCGTGCGCGTGAAACTCAACCCCATCAAGGAGGTGCTCAAGGGCAAGGACATCATCATCATCGAGGACTCCATCATCCGCGGAACCACGGCCAAGACGCGCGTCAAGGCCCTGCGGGAGCTGGGCGTCAAGCGGGTTCACCTGCGCGTGAGCGGACCGGCCCATCGGTTTCCCTGCCATTACGGGATCGATTTCTCCACCAAGGGGGAGTTGATCGCGGCCAAGATGAGCGTCGAGGAACTGGGGCGCTATTTGGGGTTGGATTCCCTGGCTTACCTCAGCCTGGATGGCCTGCTCGAATCCACCGGCATCGAAAACCCGGCAGACCATTTCTGCAAGGCCTGTTTCGACGGCTGCTATCCGGTGCAGTTCGATGAGAACCTGACCAAACACTGCATGGAGGTCCGTTAGGCAAAACGTCCTTGTATTTATTGGCCCGGCACACTAAGCTGTCTGCACTTACCGAGATCCGACCATTGTTGCTGCACCGGGGGGGGTATGATCGAGTCCAAGTATCTCAAGGAAAATATCGAAAACATCCAGCGGTTGATGTCCATCTCGGCCTTGAAGCACTTCGAGACCCGCAACCTGGGTAAACTGCTGCGCCTGAGCAAGATTCGTCAGTACGAGGGTGGTGAAACCATCATCCAGGAAGGCGACATGGACCCCTGGCTCTACTTCCTGCTGTCCGGCAAGATTCGCATCACCAAGGAAGGCGAGCAGATCGGGGTGATCGGCAGAAAGGGCGAGATTTTCGGCGAGATGCGCATCGTCGACGATCAGAGTCGCAGCGCCACGGTGGTGGCCGTGGAAAAAACCATTTGTCTGGCCGTGGATACCTCGGCCGGCAACCGATTGGTCACGTCGGACCAGAAGGATGAACGCCTGGATTTCCTCCTGTTGCTTTACCGGATTTTCGCCGAATACATGACCAATCGGCTGCGCCTGACCAATGAGGAACTGATCCGGGCCAAGAAAGAGATCCGCCGGCTAGGTGGGGATACCTCGAACAGAGAGGCCAGCCTGGAAACGGATATGGATCATTTGATCTGAATTGGGATGATGCGTCAGACTGTCTCCTTTACCCGCGATTCGGCCAACGTTTTTTTTCACCTGTTGACCCGCTGCAACCTGCGTTGCCGCCACTGTTACATCAATCCCGACCAGCATGGCCACCAAACCCTGGACATCGATACCATCGGCCGCTGGCTGGAGATTTTCGCCCGCCGTCATCCGTCGGCCAACCTCATCCTTTTGGGCGGAGAGCCCACCCTGCATCCCGATCTGGCCACGGCGGTCAAGCAGGCCCGCCATCTGGGCTATGGCTCGGTAACCATCGACACCAACGGCTATCTGTTCCATGACATCATCAATCGGGTCACGCCGGCGGAGGTGGATTTTTCAGCTTCAGCCTGGACGGTCCGACGGTGGCGGTCAATGATGCCCTGCGCGGTGAAGGCTGTTTCAAGGCCTGCACGGCCGGTATCGCCGCGGCCAAATCGCGAGGGTTCGCCGTGAGCCTGATCTACACGGTCAGCCAAGCCAATATCGATTATTTGGATGCCATGCCGGCGCTTTTGGACCGTTTGGGCGTGGACCATTTTTTCATCCAGGTGATCGGCGTGCGCGGCCAGTGGACCGATGATGCGGACCGTCGGGAGACGCTGGCCCAGGTGGATCGGCAGACCTGGTTGACGGTGGTCCCCCAGGTGGCCGAGAAAGTGGCCAGGCGCGGTATTCCCACCACCTTTCCCAAGGTCTTCCTCACGCCGGAGGAGAACTTCGAATGCGCGGGGCGGGTGGCCGACAACTACTTCATTTTTCCCAACGGCCGGGTCTACCGCTGCCCCCTGTGCGAGGATTATGCCCTGCACAGCTTCGAGATCCGGGACGATCAACTGGTGGCGGCACCCCGGATCAACGAGGCCGATCTTTTCCCCCTGACCATCCCCGAAGGGTGCGTGATGAACCGCATCATTCAGCCGCGCAACCTTGCCGCCTTGGAAACCGGCAAACCGACCTATCGCATCGCCTGCTGTATGCTCAAGGAATTGGTTACCCCTTGACAGCGTCGTAAGAAGCAGCTTCCCCTGGATTGAAGACCGCCTGGATGAACTGCGCTTCCAGTCGGCGGCGGGCGGCCTGGACCCATTGCAGGGAAGTGACCAGATCGTCCCGGTCGGCAGGCGTGTTCTGCAGGATAAGGGTCTGGGCGGGGCACAGGTACCAGCTGCAGACGAAGGGGCGCTGGAAGCGATCCAGCCGGCAACCGAACGGTCCGGCGTAGCGGCAGTGCTCGCCCCGGCCGCCCAATAGTTGCGCTTCCGGTGGGGTGATGCCGGCCAGGTGATAGAAAAGCAGATCCTTGAAGTCGGCCCACACCCAGGCCCGCTGGCAACAGTTATCCGTGCAGGTCGGGCAGGTGTGGCGGCACAACGCATCCATGCAGGGGAAAATGGATTCCAGCCGCATGCGGATTTTTCCGGCTGTCTGGATTGCTGCGGCCATGTCGGTGTGGTGGCAGTGGATGGTCCGAGCCAATGTCGTGTTGGCCTCGCACCACAGGGATGGCCGGTTCCAGGGAATATCGGTGGGTGAATTATCCATGGCGATGTGATACCAATTTGAGGGCGGCGTTTCAAATCCCATCGCCTCTTCTTTAACCCTTTAGGAAAGGCGTGCAACCATGAAAGTGGTCGCATTTAACGGCAGTCCCAGAAAAGATGGCAACACGTCCATGCTGATCCGTAACGTACTTGGCGTGCTGGAAGCCCTGGGCATCGAAACGGAAACCGTCCAGGTGGGCGGTAAGCAACTGCGCGGGTGCGTCGCTTGTTTTCGCTGCATGGAAAACAAGAACCGGCACTGCGCCGTGGACAAGGATATGCTCAACGACTGCATCGATCGGATGCTCTCTGCCGATGGCATCATTCTGGGGTCGCCGGTCTATTTTTCCTGCATGACCCCGGAAATAAAAGCCCTGATCGATCGTGCCGGTATGGTTTCACGGGCCAACGACATGATGTTTCGACGAAAAGTTGGCGCTGCCGTGGTGGCGGCACGGCGGGCGGGAGCCGTGCACACCTTCGATTCCATCAACCATTTCTTCACCATTGGCGAGATGATCATTCCTGGCGCCAATTACTGGAACATGGGGTTTGGCCGTGAAAAGGGAGAGGTCGAGAACGATGCCGAAGGTCTGGGCATTATGAAGACCCTCGGCGAAAACATGGCCTGGCTGCTGAAGAAGATTGCCGGATGAGTCATATCTTCCGCTATCGCAGCAGTTGGTCGAACCCGGAGTAGAAGAAGCGTCCCAACCCGATGGTATACATGAAGCAGCCATACAGCGCATGCTCGACGGATACGGCGATTAAGGATTTGCTTCGTTGGTAGGTGTGCGCGAACAGGTAGCCGCCGATCAGGGAGAACAAGATTGAATAGTGGTGGTAATAGATGAGGTGGGCAAATGAAAAGGCGATCGCACTGGCATGCATGCGTTGGCGCTGGTTGGTGAAAAGGTGACGGTAGCGGTGAAAAAAGAACCCGCGATAGATGATCTCCTGGGGATAAACGGCGAATAGCGCGTAGGTCCACAGAATGGAAAACCAGACTTGGCGATGGTTGATCGGGCAGTAGAAGAGCCAGTCCCGGTACCACACCCATACGAACAGGAACAGCAGAACGCCTGATACGACAAACAGGGTGACGATTCTGGGCAGTTGGACGATCGTCTGCTCCAGATCATAAAAGGAACGGTTGGTATAATCGGGATGCCGGATCAGATAGACCGTCGCCCCCACGCCGAACACCACCAGGAAGGGAACGGGAGAATAGGTGCGTAGGGCGGAGGTGAAGGCGACCGGAAAGACAAGAAAGAGGGTGGCGAATTCCAGAATCAGCCATGCCCGTGATTGAAAAAAGTTCATTTTGGTTTCGGACGTGTCTTTCATTGCTGTTTGTTGCGGACCACCGTCGATACCCGATTTGTCGGCTGTGAGGGGGGGCCTGTGGGCGTGGGCCGTCAGCCGGTATGGCACTATTCTTCAAAGAAGAATCAATGCGTTTCAATTGACAATGAAACCAATGGGTTGTTCACCTGTATGGGATTTTGCTAACACAATCCTAACACAAAAGAGGGTATCCCAATAGCACAAAATGGCGTTTCTTCATTTTGGATTGAAGCGATCATTGAATGGGCATTCGGATTCTATCCTTGCCGCGTCAGGCGCCATTTGCCTTGACGGATCGCATCGTATATGAGAAGGCCAAAACGCAATTTGACAGTACCGTAGAGCGCTTCGCAGCAGGGATGAAAAATTTTCGCCCCTGCCATTACTGATAATAGAAGGATCGAACCCCCATGAGACTCGGAATCATCGGGCTGCCGCAGTCCGGCAAGACCACCGTCTTCGAGGCCCTGACCCAGAGTGCCGCCGCTGACGGCAACCGCCAGGAGAGCCGTATCGGCACCATCACCGTGCCGGATGCGCGGGTGGATACGCTCAGCGCCATGTACAAGCCCCGCAAAACCATTTTTGCCCAGGTGGAGTATTTTTTGCCCGGCAAGGGAGAGCATGGCGGGGCCAAGAAGGATCAGAGCATCTGGACCCAGGTGCGCGATTGCGACGCCCTGATCCATGTGGTGCGCAACTTCAGCGGCTACGGTATGGAAGCCCCCACCCCCAAGGCAGATGCCATGGCCATCGATCAGGAACTGATCATTTCCGATCTGGTGGTGGTGGAAAAACGCCTGGAACGCCTGGCCCTGGACGAGCGTCGGGGCAAGAAGCCCATTCCCGAGGAACTCACCCTGTTGAACCGTTGCAAGGAAGCCCTGGACCAGGAGATCCCCCTGCGCCGGTTCCCCGACATTGCCGCGGCCAAGATTTTACGTGGGTATGCCTTTCTCTCGGCCAAGCCCATGCTGATCCTCTTCAACAACGATGACGAGAACGATGACCTGCCCGATGCCGCCCATCTTCCCGAAGACGAGGCGTGCATGGTGATCCGGGCCAAACTGGAGCAGGAGCTGGCCCAGATGTCCGAAGACGAGGCCACCGAGTTTCTGGCCGAATTCAACATTACCGCCTCGGCCACCGACCGGGTGGTGCAGCGCTCCTACGAGCTGATGGGGCTGATGGCCTTCTTTACCGTGGGCGAGGACGAGGTGCGTGCCTGGACCATCGCCCGTGATACCGATGCCGTGGATGCGGCCGAGGTGATCCATTCGGATATCAAGAAGGGCTTCATTCGCGCCGAGGTGCTGGCCTACGACGATCTCATGGCCGCGGGAAGTTATGCCGAGGCGCGTAAAAAGGGCACCGTGCGCCTGGAGGGCAAGACCTATAAGGTGCTGGATGGGGATATCATCAACTTCCGCTTTAATGTTTGACGGCACCGTAAAACGCCCGATATCCGCGTTACGCGAATCCTTCGTCACTGCGGCGTACGCCAAGTACGCCTCCCTCCTTAAGGATTCGCAAGCCTTGATCTCGAACGTTTTACGATACCGCCTGAAAACCGCGTTCAATCCATGACCGAATCACAACTCTCGTCGATCCCCCGCTGGAAAGCGCTGCTGGCTGAAAGCCTCACCACCGCCGGGCAACTGGCCGACCATTTCGGCATTGCCGCGGATAAGCTGGCGCCGGTGATCAAAAGCTTTCCCATGCGCATCAATCCGTACTACCTCTCCCTGATCCGGGAACCGGGCGATCCCATCTGGCGGCAGGCCGTTCCCGATCCGCTGGAACTGAACGATGCGGCCGGCATGGCCGATCCCCTCTGCGAGGAGGCCACATCGCCGGTGCCGGGACTGATCCACCGCTATCCGGATCGTGTGGTGCTGCTGGCCACCGAGCAGTGCGCCATGTTCTGCCGCTTCTGCATGCGCAAGCGTCGTGTCGGCAGCATGACCTGGGAAGATCGCCTGGATGCCACCGTCGACTACTTGACCCGCACGCCGGCGGTGCGCGAAGTGGTGCTGTCCGGTGGCGATCCGTTCATGCTCGACGATGGCGTGTTGGCGCGTCTTTTGGCCCGGCTGCGCGCCATCGCGCATGTGCGCCTCTTGCGGATTCATTCGCGCATGCCCTGCACCTTGCCCCAACGGGTCACCGACGAGCTGGTGCGGGTGCTGCAAGACGCACAGCCCCTTTACCTGAATATCCATTTCAACCATCCCGGCGAGATCACCACGCATGTGCGGGAGGCCTGCCGCCGGTTGGCCGATGCCGGCATTCCCCTGGGCAGCCAGACCGTTCTGCTCAAGGGGGTCAACGACGATCCCGCCGTTATGCATCGGCTGATGGAGACACTCCTGGCCATGCGCGTGCGGCCCTATTACATCCATCAACTGGACCGCGTGTGCGGTACCGCCCATTTCCGGGTCCCCGTGGAGCGGGGGCTTGCCATCCTGCAGCACCTGCGGGGCCGCATTTCCGGCATGGGCGTGCCCCACTACATGATCGACCTGCCCGGCGGGGGGGGCAAGGTCCCCCTGATCCCGGCTTATATCGTTGAAAAACAGCCCGATCACTGGGTCTTGCGAAATTTTGAAGGACGAACCTTCCACTATCCTCTCCGGTGAATCGTTCCCGCCGCCGTCGACTAAATGGCTACCATAAAAAGCATTGACACCACCATGGGGGTTCGCTATGGGTGTTTTTGTTTGATCGAAATTTGATCAAATTTGTGATTACATAGTTGGTGCCCATTCAGAAATAGGCAAATTTGGTCAAGATCAAGGCG
>NZ_BBCC01000073.1 GCF_001311845.1 Desulfosarcina cetonica JCM 12296
CATTCTGTTCTCGGATACGGCTGATGAAAAGGTATTATTGATATACAGCGATATGCGGCAAAGCGACAGGGTCCTCGATCTCGAAAAATACAAGGTCATCGACAGTGACGCTGTGATGAAGACCGTCTCTTCAAAGCATTTGCTCGCCAACCTGGAAAACGTCACGGTCCATTGCCTCGGTGTCCACAGCGCAAAAAAATCCTTTGCATACTGGCAGAGCTTAAGAGTTTTCTGGCAGCGATTCTTCGAAGAATCGAAAGCTACCCTGAAGACATATTCGATCGAAGGAGGATCAATGAGTAAAGCGCATGTAACAAAGATAGCGGACTTCAAGAAGGTCAGGCAGAATATGAGAAAATGTGTCAAAAGCACTGTCACCTTCATCAGGGACTCATTCGAAGAGTCCGGGAGAATGATCTCCGATGGATGCTGCAATGACACGCTATCGCCTTTGATGCCGTCCCAGGACCTATCGATGATGGAATACCCGGGATTAATCGATTGCTACCCTTGTCCGGAAGGCTTCGATGCCATCCCGACGCCTGAGCCTCTTCCGGCTACCGATATCTGGGCTGACGAAAAGGACATACAGAGACATCCTCAAGCCATGCCTGTCCAGGACCCGGACAATAGTCATTCCAATGAGATCCACGACATTGTTGTATCGGATAAAGAGGCAAGAGAAACCGAACTGTCAGACCTGTTGGAGATCCTCAAGGATTCAGGACAGGAGGTATCGGATGTCGAAGAGATGCAGTCCGGAATCGTAAGGATATCGGTAAACGATCTGATGCGTCAGGCCAGGGAAAAAGTTTTGGTTCCTGTACGATGACCCAGCCTGAACTATTAAAATAGGTGCATACATGACTAACATTTATAAGATCCATAATGAACTCATCGTCCATGACCCAACCCATGACCAGTTGACCTTATTGCAGAACATCGACCCTGGCTTCAGGGTTGAATCCATCAGGCCAGGAAGCGGTTTTGTCCCCAGATTTCAAGACCTCCGGAGACAGAGGATAACCCTGGACAGGCCGGCCTTCGACTTCGATATCCCGGAGTTGCTTTCAGCCATTGAACAGTCAGATAAGAGCGTACATTGCCATGAATGCGACCCGGACAAGATACACGAGTATTCCGCCCTCGGTATCCTTTTTGTAATAGCATGTAAAAGATTGATCGACTGCACCCTGTGCGGAAGGCAGTGCAATATCAACCGCTATGAAAAAGCGGGCCAGTGCGGCCTTACGACAACACCCTTCAATATCGATCCATTCATCCATATAGCAGAGGAGGCGCCGATCAACCCGGCCTTTGTCATAAGCTATTCCGGCTGCGGCATGGGCTGCGTTTCCTGTATCGAAAGGGCCTTGTACAAGAGCTCCGACTACCTCAAGACTGACCATAAAGCTTTCTGGGAAAGATACGCGAGACTGAAGCAGGAACACGATATCAATACTGTCGAATTCTCCAACCTCACTGAATCTGTCCACAGCGTACTTGATATCCTTTCCGCTGCGCCAATGGACATGAACCTTCCGATCGTCGCCAATGTCCACCTGTATTCCGGAAAACCCCTCTACGAAATAGCGCTCAGGTTTGTCGACGTCTGGCTTGTCGATTTCAGGTACGGGAATGACGAATGCGCAAAGAGATTGAGCGGCATCGATAATTACATGGAATACGCGCGGCTTGGGATGGACCAGATAAAGGGTTTTGGCAGCAGGTCCATTGTCCGCATCCTCGTACTGCCTAACCATCTCGACTGTTGCCTGAAACCTATCGTGGATATCCTGTCAGAATACAAGGACAGGATCTGGGTAAGCATTCTTGGCCAGTACATCCCTGAACATAACGCTCACCGGTTCGAAGATATCAACAGAAGGCCGACCGTCGAAGAAATCAGAGCCCTTGAGGAATATTCAAGGAAGAGAGGGCTTCGCCTCGTCGATTCAGTACATGCCGACCGCTTCTGGGAATAACCCTTCTATCGAATGGAGGTGCTATGATGGACGATTTCAATAGCCTTTTCAGGCAAAGGGTCGAGGACGACAGTCCTGTCAGGCTCAATCATAGAAGCAGTTCCTTCAGGTTGAGATGCTTCGATCCGGAGAATGTCGACAACCTGTTCGAGCATGAGACGCAGACCATTATGCAGGGTGATGGCCCTGTGACGACAGAGCGTTCTGACGTTTTCATCGGAGCCTGCGGCCATCTGATCGGCACGACAGAGAACATGGCGATCGGCATCTGTGCGATATGCGGCCAGTTGCTCTGTTCACGGCCGGAATGCACATCCTACCGCTGCAATGGCTGCAATCACCTTATCTGCAAGCTGTGTGCGACTGAGGTCGAGCCTGGACTTGTCCTGTGCGATCCATGCCGGCGGTCATACCGATTGAAGAAGTTCTTGAAATCCGGTCTGTTGGGCATTCACCATCTGCTTTCCAGAGAGTTCTGAGATTGCCTTACGAACGATACAACAATAGGTCTTTGGACCGTGACAGAAGACGGCTCAACGATAGGCATAAACCGTCGGGAAACAGTATTACCCATCTCATTAACTGCTATAAGCAAGTCAGGGACCCTGACCGACACCTGCAAAAACTGATCATCTCTGCGACAGCATCCAATGACCCTAAAGTGATCGACACAGCCTTCTCGGAGGTCCAGAAAAGATTGGCCTATGATGCCATGTCCGGCAATCCATTCAGGGAACCCTCGCCGGCAGTATCATCTCAGGATTCCGATTCGCAGAAGATCTTCATAGGAGAAATCGAGGGCTCCAAGGGAAGGCCTTTCCTCTACGATAAGGACCTGTTTAACCAGCATATGCTCATAATCGGCATGACCGGCACAGGCAAAACTTCCCTGCTGATTCTGATGCTCATACAGCTCATCGCATCCATGGTCAAGGTATTGGCCTTCGATTATTCCAAGAAGGGTTTCCGCATATTGAAACGCTTCAGGGAGGCCAAGGACATCATCATAATACCAGCTGCAGAATTCATGATAAATTTCCTGCAAGTTCCGCCCTTCGTTGATCCGCAGGAATGGGCTATAATCTTCGTAAGCACATTCACCAGATATTTCGACCTTCTGAGTGGTTCGACGACCTTCCTTCTCAATCACCTCCTCTCCCTCTACAGGGATTATGGTGTTTTCGATAATAGCGGGACTTTCCCGACACTCTATGACCTGTTCGACAGGATCAGGTATTCCAAGACCAGAGGTTATCGAAGCTCCCAGATAAAGGATACTGTCCTTAGCCGGATAGAGGTCGTGCTCTTAACTTTCGGTAAATCCTTCAGTTATTCTAAGGTTGTCCAGGCCGACTGGATCGCTGAGAACAACTGCGTCTTCGAGCTTGCCTCTCTTCACGAGAGCGTTGCCAAGTTCTATTCAGCGATGATCATCATGAGTATTTTCGCGATGCGTATCGCTTCAGGAGTAAGAGGGAATATCCTTCGGAACATAATAGCTTTCGATGAGTGCCACTTCGCCTTCCCTAAAATTCAGAACTACAACATCCCGACCTCAAGCCCGCTTTCCCAGATCCTCGCCCAAGGACGCGAGGTAGGCTTAGGTTTCATCCTAGCTAATCAGAGCCTCGATATTGATACCGGCGTCATAAAAAATGCCCGTTGTTCCGCCATATTTAACATGGGTTCGGGCGACGATATCCGAAAAATATCAAGGGCGATGTCCTTGACACCTGAACAGGAAGCCATGATCCCGAGATTGGGCGTCGGCCAGTCGATAATAAAGGTGCCCATGGAGGAGCCTTTTGTCATAAAGACCATGCCTTTGATGGCAAGCTGAAGGAGAGAACCTATGAACGCTTACGGCCTTATTTCCATAACGATATTCATTGTGGTCTTGTCGCATGTCTTCCAGATCCAGGAGAACATGAATCTGTTCTTTTCAAGGATACTGGACATACCGTCATTCACCAGTTTCACCTCCCATGAGCCCATTTTCACATTCTGCATAAGAATTGTTTATTTAATTGCGTTGGTGGCGGTCGTAAAGCTCTTTGTAAGTAGGGATAAATAGGATGTACGTGAAAATGTTCCCAACGGATGATGAGGCATATGCAGATTTCAGAACCCTGAACAATGGGGTCTTCCAATCTATGCTTTCTGAAAGAGTAAAGCTTATATCGGAGAAGGACAAAGCTGCCGATACGAAAAACAATACTAAAAACGATCCATCGGAACCACATAAATTGAACAGGCACGAAAGGTCAATCCTCTTCGCAGTATACGAAGATCCAACCCGCTGTATCACCAAGCTGTCTTCGTTCTTAGGCCTTTCATCGTATCTGATGAGTAAAAAGAAAAAGTCGTTGATCAAGGACGGCTATGTCGAACAGTTCACAGTCAATCTCGGCAAACAGTCCGGCGGCACGATCACACTCCTGGCCATTACAGATGAGGGCTACAAGGCGATCGGCAGGGAGCCGAAGTCGAAAAAGCTGCAAAATGAGTCTTGGGAACATCATTGGTGGAAGAATCAGATCCACGAATTCTACCGGAAAAAAGGCATCCCATCAGAGATCGAGAAATCCTTCAATGGAAAGCATGCCGACGTTGGAATCGTCTGGAAAGGCGAGAACGTCGCGATAGAGGTGGAGCTTACTCCTAAGAACGCTATCCAGAACATCGTCAAGGACGTTGAAGCAGGATTTTCCAGAGTCGTCAGCTGCGCAAAGAACAAGGCTGTCCAAAACGCAATAATCAAGATGTTCGAATCCTATGAAGGCTATGCCGACCTTAAAGAAAAGGTCACATTCCGCATATTTTATGAGTTCGGATTCGTCAAGGAGATTTCAAGGTCATGAACCTCGAAGAGATCAAGAATCAGAATCTTGCCGATATCCTGAGCGCAAACTACGGGCTAAAATTCCGCCGGTCGGGACAGGGCTATGTCTGCCGCAGCCCGTTCACCGAAGACAGGAACCCGAGCTTCCATGTCAGGCTCGTCGATTGTCACTGGCTGTTCAAGGACTTTTCGAGCGGCCATGGCGGGAGCATCATCGATTTCATCAGGCTGGCAGAAGGCATATCCGGTTTCCCTAAACTTATCAGACGGGCAAAGCAGCTCTGCGATTGCCAGGATCTCCGACCTATCAGAAAAATAGGCGATCCAAGAAAAAGAACCATCAGTAAAAAAAGGTATGACATCGATAGTCTTTTCAGACGGTTTTCCCAAAACAGCGTCACGAAACCACGCCAGTACCTATTGGGCCGTGGCATCGATCGTGGATTGGTTGATGCCATGATCGATGGTAGGGCGGTGGCGTATAACCGATACAGGGGAAAGGACTATGCCTGCTTTGTGGTCCGTGACGCAGGCGGAAGCCTCAGATGCCTTGAGAACCACGAGATAGGCGGTCGGCATAAATTCACTCTCGGATCGAAGCTTGTCTATACCATGGACTGGCAGGTCTTATCTGGTTCCGAGGTCATCTTCATCTGTGAGGGTATCATCGATTATCTGAGCATAAAGACTCTTGAAGGTCCTGAATCCCACGGCCTGGCCCTTACGGGAAATCAGCTGATCTTCGGAAAGGATCTGCTGTCAGGCTGCTCCCGGATCGTATCGGCCCTGGATGATGATGAAGGAGGACGGATAGCTTTATCGGCACTCGGAAGGATGTATCCGGAAAAGGATATCATTCCGTATGACCTCGGAGGGCACAAAGATCCGAACGCTCTGTTGCAGTCGAAGAATGAAATGGCGGCATAGGGATGTGTTCCTGTCATGGCTGATCTGAAGTGTAAGAATAAGCTGCCTCCTACAGGGAACAGGCAATCAAGACGCCTCAAGATCACCTGTGAGATCCTGCCGCCGGGAACACTCAAGAGGAAAGGGAGAAAGAGACGGTCATCCAGCGAAGACAGGTGGGATGATATCGTCAAGGTATGCGCTGAGGTGATTGGGGATGAATCAAAGTGAAATAGTTATTTCGTGAAACCAAAAATTGAAAAATATGTGCCATAATTTGCACACTATTCAATCTTTTGTTTTAATAGTTTTATTCTTTGTATTATATCCTTTTTTCTCTCTTTAAAATTATTTTTATTACAAATATCCAATGCTTCATTCCAACAAATTAATGCTTTGTACGGTCTGCCTATAAATTCGTGTGCCAATCCTTTATACTCTAATGCCTCAACAACCATATCAAATTTATTTAGATTCAAACATATTTCTTGCGCTTTATCATAATTTACTATTGATTTTTCAAAATCATTGATTCTAAAATACATGTTACCAATCATTCCATAAGCAACACCTACTTGAAGTTTATTTTTATTGCTTGAGTATTTTATGTATTGCTTGTTGAATTTTATCGACTGATTATCTTGGCCATAATCAAAACACAATTTCCCAGCAAAATGGGCTGCACGAGTTATACACTCTCGGTCATTAATTGCAATTGCCTCATTAATTGATTTTTCAAACCTATTAATTATTTTATCATAACTTTCTTCTCGCTTCTCCCATAATGCCATAGCCAAATTGCATGAAGCTGATGGAACGAGTTGCATGTAATGATGTTTCTCTGAAAAATCAATGCAGTCGTAATAATGATTTATTGCTTGATCGTGGGAACCAATCGCGTGGTAGGCTAGACCAACATTATAGTAGCCTGAAGCTGTTCCCTGTATGGCCCCTCCGTTTTTATACGCAGCTAAACCTTCTTTAAAATTTTCTAATGCACTATCATATTTTTCAAACAAGAAATATGTTTCACCAAGCCCATTGTACGACCTTCCTACAAACCAACTTTTTATCATATCATTGCCACTGTACTCTTTTGCTTTTTCCAATGCTAATTTCCAATGATACACAGCCGCATCTATTCTTCGGAGGCTGCTATAACATACCGCAATATGGCTGTTTATGAGATGTTGTGATTCTAATGAAATATCAGGGTATCTCAAACAGCTTTTATATTTATTAATAGCTTTTTCATAGTTTCTATTGGCCTTATCCTGATTTGCCTCCTTTAATGTTTGTTTTAATAGTGGATCTTTATTATAGTTCCATATTTCATTGTCAGATAAACCCTTTGAATGTAGTTCTATTCTTTCTTGCGATTGGTTATAATATTCACGGGTCTCTAATTCTAATCTGTTATTTTGATACGACTGCTTTATTTTGTAAGCAGTATGGAGGAAAAGGAAAACAGTAAATAGTATAAATAATGCCTTCGCTTTTTTTGGAATGTTTTGGTATAAAGTCAAATTAAAAGCAAGAATGATCGAGACAATTGCAAATGTTATATCTGGCCAATATCCTCCCTTATTAAAAGAAAAAATGATTATACTGACTACCGCTAAGGCGATAGCAGTATAGATTATATATGACATCACATTTTTTGATGATAAGGAATAAACAGGGTTTTTCTTATTTTTTTCGATTTCATCATTTTTTGGGTTTCTATTTTTAAGGGGAACCGGTTTTTTCTTTCTCCTATATCTATTTTTTTTTGAAGTCATTAGATGAAGTACTCCTTACGGCCTACAGAATGGCACTGCAAAAAAACATGTATCACATCCTGAAGTCATAGAAACTTACCCACATTTTTTTGGAAATCACTCAGGTAATTGCTTTTTGATTTTCATCTTTCCTTCTCGCATTTTAGTATATCTTGGTGACGGTCTAAGATTGACAGAGCTTGCTTTGTTGCTGGGCTTATTGCTTGCAAATTCAAGGAAGAATCAATTATTAAATATATCATCAAATCCTGTTTTTGAAAAATGACTTTTCATAACCATTTATTCTTTCTCAAGAAAGCTACTTCCCCCTTGAAATAAAAGATCAGTCTGGTATACCATTCCATACAGACTCTAACCGATCACCAGGAAGGCAGCGGATGAAGAATAGACTGTGCGGACTCTATATCAGGGTATCGACGCTGAGGCAGGCAGATGTCGTCGATGGTTCCCTCGATGCCCAGGAATCGATACTCAGATCACATGTCGAGAACAAGAACAACCATCCGGATGAATCATGGGAGATTGCAGGCGTATATCGCGAGGAAGGACGCTCCGGGAAAGACCTTAACAGACCAGAATTCCAAAGGATAATTCGTGATATCAACAGAAAGAAGATCAACACAATCATCGTCTACAAGATCGACCGCCTTACAAGGTCGTTGAAGGATTTTTCGATACTTTGGGATGAACTGGATAAAATCGGTGTCAAGGTTGTCTCGATTGTCGAACAGTTTGACACCACGACACCTATCGGCAGGGCGATGCTGCATATCGTCCTTGTATTCGCCCAGCTTGAGCGGGAGCAGACAGCTGAACGGACAGCAGCCACGATGCAGTACCGAGCAGAGCAGGGCCTCTGGAACGGTGGCCGGATTCTTGGCTATGACCTTGACCCCGATGACAAGGGCACCCTCAAGGTGAATGGGGAACAGGCATCAGTCGTTAGGAAAGCCTTTGAACTATGCATCGAGACAGGTTCAGCCGGCAAAGCCCAGACTTCCTTGAACGATCTTGGGTACAGGGTCCCTGTCTACGAGTCCCGGCGAGGGAAGAAGCATGGCGGGAAACTGTTCAACAAGCAGGTCGTTATAAATATGCTCCAGAACCCCGTCTATCGTGGCCAGATCACATGGAACGATAATCTGTATGATGGCAAGCATGAACCGATCATCGATGAAAAGACCTATACCAAGGTCCAGGAGATCCTTGCCCGGAACCGGAAGACACGCTCGAACAGGAAGATGCCGAGCAACCACACCTATCTATTACAGGGCATTCTGACCTGCGGGAAATGCGGTTCCGTCATGACACCAAAGAGCGGCATCGGCAGGTCGAGCAGGTACTATTATTACCAGTGCACGAAGAACACGCATGTCGGGAATGAAGGGTGCCATGCCAAGTACGTCCCTGCCGAGCCCATAGAGAATTTTGTCGTCGAGCGGGTAAAGGAGCTGACGACCGATTCCGCTGAGATAGACAGGATGGTCGAGAAGGCAAATAGGGACGGTGATCTGAAGGTCAAGGGACTTATTGATAGGAAAAAAGCCCTTGCCGGCAACCTTCAGGAGGTAAAGAAAAAGCTCGGCAATATCATGGACTCTATCGAGAGCGGGAACCTGAAGGCCTTCGATTCACTGAACAGGCGGATAGAGGCCCTGGAATCCGAACAGGCAGAGACCGAAACCAACCTGAAGAAGGTCGATTTCGAGATCGATGAGATCAAGAAACAGACCCTGTCCGCTGAAGTGATGGGCCAGTCGTTCAGGACATTCAGGGACATATTGGATAAGGCCAAGCCTCAGCAGCTCAAGGAACTGATCAATCGGATCGTCGAGGTGGTCGAATGGCACGAGGACGAGAACGACAGGGCATCAGGCCATTGCAGGATCTCCTACTTCGAACAGCCCAACCTTCATCTGCCCATAAAAAAACTCAGCGAACCAGATGGTGAACTCCGGTTCGCTGAGAGTATGGTTTGGCTCCCCGTGTGCAACCCTCTTCATAACCACTCTCTTTCTCTCGCAGTTAACAGAAGTCCTTCAATATCAACTGGTTATCAAAGATCGGGCCTCCGCCGATGAGGCGGAAGCGGTATCAATTGAAATTTCCTTTTGGTTGATGAATTTGCCCATTTAATGAAAAAGGACCATTTTCAGTCTCTTGCCGATTGAGCTATAATGGCTTGACTGCCAGTGTGCAATATTATTAACAACTCATTGTAAATTATGCAAAAGGATTCAGGTTTCAAATCGTCACCGAATAAAATTTAGTGCCATGGAAAAACGGATCACGGCCTCGACATTATACAATTATGTTCAATGCCCTCGTCGGGTTCAGCTTGATTTTTTCGGAGACCCCTCCAAAAAGGATCGCGTCAGCGCATTCGTCGAGCTTTTGTGGGAGCGGGGCAATGCCTTCGAACGCGAAACAATGGACAAATTGGACGAACCGTTTGCAGACCTTCGCTCTCTTGAACCGCTGGAAAAAGAGCAGCAAACGCTAAGGCTGATGCGCCTGGGCGAAAAAATCATTTATGGCGGCAGAATTCGGACCGACACGCTTGTCGGGGAACCAGACTCCTGGTTCAAAAAGGTAGCGGCTATGTGGCGGGTGACATAAAGAGCGGCGCGGGTATCGAGGGCATGGATGATGAGTCTGATGGCAAACTGAAGCGGCATTACGCTGTCCAGCTTGCCTTGTATACGGATGTCCTCGGTCAAGTGGGTTTTTTGTCACGAGACCGTTTTCCGTTCATATGGGATGTCCACGGCCAAGAGGTCGATTATGACCTGGATACTTCGATTTCCAAAAGGGATGACCGCAGCCTGTGGGATCTCTATCAAGAATGCCTCGATGCCGTTATTGCCATTAAAAAACGGGAGCAAGAGCCCCTCGCAGCCTTGTGCGCCGTCTGCAAGCTCTGTCACTGGCGGTCGCATTGCCGTGCCCAGCTCAAGCAAGATGATGATCTGACCTTGATACCCGAATTGGGGCGGGCCAAGAGGGACGTCATGTACCGCCATTTGAAAACCGTTCATGATTTGGCCCAAGCGACTTGAACGGCGTTGTCCAGGGAAAAAAAACGATTTTTCCTCGGATCAGCGCCAAAACGATTCGGCGGTTTCAGGCACGGGCCGCATTGTTGGCGAGCCCCAGTTCCCAACCCTATCTAAAAGAACCGATCACATTTCCGGAAGCCGATATCGAGCTTTTTTTCGACGTTGAAACCGACCCCATGCGCGACTGCTGCTATCTTCATGGGTTCATAGAACGCAACAGGTCCAAACCGAATGAAGAAACATACCATGCCTTCTTTGCCGATCGGCCAACCGAGGAGCAGGAACGAAAAGCCCTTGATCAAGCCTTAAATTTTTTACGGAGCCGTGACGCATATGTGATCTATTATTATTCGCATTATGAAAGGACCACGTTGCGCAAGCTCCAGAAGCGTTTCCCGGATATCGCTTCGGAGGAAGAGATTGAAAACCTGTTCTCACCATCCGTAGCCATAGACCTTTACACGGATGTCGTGAGGAAAAAAACCGAGTGGCCCACCAATGATTATTCCATCAAAACCCTGGCGAACTATCTCGGATTCAAGTGGCGGGACAAGGAGCCGTCGGGGGCCGCATCAATAGAATGGTATCACCGCTGGGTGGAGACGCAAGACAGCTGTCTGCGCCAACGCATACTGGATTATAACGAGGACGACTGCATCGCCATGCGGGTCTTGTTGGATGCGTTGCGTGGCATGGCGATATGACAGCGACCTATTTTGCCTTCTCAATTTCCATATAGAGTTTGCCACGACTAAAAATCCGGACATCGCCGGTCGATTCGGATATCACCACCGCGATGGCATTGCTCAATGCCGTTATGCCGGCGGCGCTCCGATGCCGAGCACCGAGGCCCTGGGGCAACTCGGACGTTTCCACTGATGGGGCCAGGTGCCGACCTGCCGCCAGGACGACACCGTCATCGCGTATGACAAATGCCCCATCGATGGACGAAAACTCCCTGAGCGTCTCTTTCAAAGCGGGATCGAGTATATTTTTTTCCTCATCCGGAACCGCCTTGAACGGATTGATCACCATCTGGCTCGACATGCTCAACACTTTTTCATGGTCCCCAAGGACGAAAACCGTGCCGAGGGGTCTGCCTTCTTTGCCTTCCACCGCCAATTCCAAAACAATGGTCAACAACCGCTCGAACACCTCGGGTTGGGCCATTTGACCGGCAATGTCCAGACTGCCTGAAGACAACAGCTCAAATTCTCGCTCCAGGTCAAGGACCGCCAAATTGTCAAGAATGCCGTATTTCGGAGATCCGGAAAGGCAGACGATGCGGTCGTTCCGGCGAATAAGACCTTTTGACAAAGCAATCATGGCAGCCACCTTGACCTGGCTGTGGCGGCTGAGTTTCATGTAGGGGACTTGAATGATCCGGTCGTTGTCGCCATTGAGCGTCTTTAATTCATCCAAGACGTTCTTGTTCCTGGCCGCAAGGACGCAATGGCTTTCCCTGAGCAAGTCTCCCAGGTTTTCCCTGGATTGGATCAAATCCACATAGACCAACACCGCGTTGGCTCCGATTTCCTCAGCCACCTGATAGGCGTGACGAATCATGGATGCATTGATTTCATCCATCGAGGCGTCCTTCAGGCTTGCACCAGCAGTTTCCCTTTGCTGCGGTGTATCATTCACCTTCTTCATGCCGAAGCCTGTCAGTTCGATACGTCCAGCGAATCCCTTTGGAGCTTGTCCATAAAGCGGTCCATATCGCTTGTGTAGCTGGAGTCAAAAAGATCTCTGCGGTCATCCTCGACGATTGCTTGGCCCATCAAGGCGTCGCGCTGTGCGTCATACAACGACCATCCGCAGAAATGACAGTTCCACGCTTTTTTGGGCAACAAATGGCCGCACTCCGGACACCAATCCTCGTTCCTTCGAATTTTCCTTCCCATTTTCTTACCCTTTTTTCTTTGGGGCGGGCTGAGGGACCCGCCCCGTATATCTTCCTTGAGGTTTTCAGATTAGTACATGTCGTCGCCCATACCGCCCCCAGGAGGCATGGCCGGCTCTTTTTTCTTCTCGGGCTTTTCAGCGATCATGGCCTCGGTGGTCAGCATCAGGCCGGACACCGACGCGGCGTTTTGGATGGCGAACCGTACCACCTTGGTGGGGTCGATAACGCCGGCCGCCAACAGGTTTTCATAGGTATCGGTCTGGGCATTGTACCCAAAGTCTCCGTTGCCCTCCAACACCTTGTTCAGAACAACCGACCCCTCCATACCGGCATTGCAGGCGATTTGCCGCAACGGCTCGGACAGGGCGTGTTTCAGGATATTGATGCCGCTTCTTTCCTCGCCCTTGGCCTTGGTGTTCTCCAGCGCTTTCAGGCATCGGACCAGGGCCACGCCGCCGCCGGGCACAATCCCCTCCTCGACAGCCGCCCGGGTGGCGTTCAAGGCGTCTTCCACGCGCGCCTTCTTTTCCTTCATTTCGGTTTCCGTGGCTGCACCGATGTTGATGACCGCCACGCCCCCGATGATCTTGGCCAAGCGCTCCTGCAGCTTTTCGCGGTCATAATCCGACGTGGTCTCCTCGATCTGCGCGCGAATCTGCTTCACGCGGCCCTCGATGGCGGCCTTGGTGCCGGCACCGTCCACAATGGTGGTGTTGTCCTTGTCGATCTTGATCGATTTGCAGGTGCCCAGATCCTTGACCTTGATGTTTTCCAGCTTGATGCCCAGGTCTTCGGAAATCACCTGGCCGCCGGTCAGGATGGCGATATCCTCGAGCATGGCCTTGCGGCGGTCGCCGAAGCCCGGGGCTTTCACCGCGGCCACCTTCAAGGTGCCCCGCAACTTGTTGACGATGAGCGTGGCCAAGGCCTCGCCTTCGATATCCTCGGCGATGATCAACAGCGGCTTGCCGTTTCTGGAAATCTCTTCCAGCAGCGGCACCAAGTCCTTCATCACGGTGATCTTCTTTTCGTGGATCAGGATATAGGGTTCTTCGAGCACGGCTTCCATTTTCTCGGCATCGGTGACGAAGTGTGGCGAAATATAGCCTTTATCGAACTGCATGCCTTCCACGACCTCCAAGGTGGTCTCCATGCTCTTGGCTTCTTCCACCGTGATGACGCCTTCCTTGCCCACCTTTTCCATGGCTTCGGAAATCAGTTTTCCAATGGTTTCGTCGCTGTTGGCCGAGATGGTGCCCACCTGTTCGATCTCTTTCTTGTCCTTGGTGGGCACAGACAGTTTTTTCAGCTCCGCGACCACGGCTTCGACTCCCTTGTCGATGCCGCGTTTCAGCGCCATGGGGCTCACGCCGGCGGCCACCAGCTTCTGGCCCTCGTTGTAAATGGCCTGGGCCAGTACGGTGGCCGTGGTGGTGCCGTCTCCGGCCGTGTCGCTGGTCTTGCTGGCCACCTCCTTGACCATTTGCGCGCCCATGTTTTTGAACTTTTCTTCCAACTCGATTTCCTTGGCCACTGTCACCCCGTCCTTGGTCACAGTAGGGGAGCCCCATGATTTATCCAGCACGACATTGTTTCCCTTGGGCCCCAGGGTCACCTTCACGGCGTCGGCCAAGGTGTTGACGCCCTCGAGCAACGCCTCGCGGGCTTTTGATCCGTATGTAATCATTTTTGCAGGCATGGTTTGTTCCTCCTTTTCAGTTCAAAATCCCCAGAATATCGTCTTCGCGCATGAAGATGTGTTCCTCGCCGTCGATCTTGATTTCAGTGCCGGCATACTTGCCGAACAAGATGCGGTCCCCCTCCTTGACCTCCAACGCAATGCGTTTGCCATCGTCGTCCCGCTTTCCGGGTCCTACGGCAACAACCTCGCCTTCCTGGGGTTTTTCCTTGGCGGTGTCCGGGATAATGATTCCCCCGGCCGTTTTCTGTTCTTCTTCCACTCGTTTGACGATTACCCTGTCATTCAACGGTTTGATCCTCATTTTAATTCCTCCATGTGAAAATTAAATTGAATGTGTTGAAAATGAAAACTACTGATGTAATGGGTCCAGGAAGGCCGCTCAAACAGCGGCCTTCCATCCATGCAAATCAAGTTATCACCCATCATCCGGCGGCAACGGGTATCTTGCGCGGAATGGCGCTTTCAACCTTGGGCAACGTGAGCCTCAACACGCCGTCGCTCAACTGAGCGTCAATACGGTCCTGGTCGATGGTTTCAGATATGCTGAACTGCCGGTAAAAGCGGCCCACTTCGTACTCGATGAGGATATCCTTTTCGTCAGGACCCTCCCACGGCGCGACATCGCCGGCCAGGGTCAACACGCCGTTGCACAGATCCACTTTCAGGTCCTGGCTTTGAACGCCGGGCATGTCCGCCAGCAGCGTGATTTCACGGTCCGACTCCAGGATGTCCACATCCGGCGTGAAGACCAGACCATCCTTTGTCTGCTCCGCCTTTGAGACGACTTCCTGTTTGCCTTTCGGCACCAACGCCTTGGTATCGTTCTCGGTCATGGCATTCACCCCCTTTCCATTATGATTGAGTAGACATTACTGAAATTTGCTTGGCTTTGGACGCTTCGGTTTTAGGAAGCCTCAGGGTCAGCACGCCGTGTTCCAGTTTGGCGTCAACCCTGTCCGGATCGATCTCACCGGATAGCGCCACGGCCCTTGAAAACCGGCCGCCTTCACGCTCTCGCCGGTGGTAGCTGACGTTTTCCTCCTCCTGGGGAATATGACGCTCTCCGGAAATGGAGACGCTATTGGCTGTGGCCTGGATGTCCAGATCCTCGGCCTTCACGCCGGGAATCTCCGCTCGCAAAAGATAACTTTCCCGGTCCTCGGTCAGATTGGCCAGCGGGAACACGCCCATGGTCCTTCCGGCTTTCCATGTGGACGGCATCCATTCATCGAACAAACGGTCCATTCTCTGGCGCAGTCGTTCAATTTCGGCAAAGGGCTTTGTGACATCAAAGTCCCATGCCGGGGTGTCAAAAAATCTTCTTGTCAGCATGGCACTCACCTCCTGATAAAAATTGATGGTTTACACAAAAAAAACTGTCGAACGCATGCGTCCGGGAGTCAGGGCGGACTCCTGATTCCGGAAACCGTCATCGCTTCCGGTTGCGCGATCATGGATTCGACAATATGTTTGACATCTTCCAAGCGATCCTTGTGAGCGACCAGGGTTTTTTCACCCGCGCGGACCACCACCACGTCGCTGACACCCACCATGGCCAATGTTTCCTGGGGTTGATCGCAAAAGACCAAATTCCCCTGGGCGTCCAGCGCGTGGACTCTGCCTTTGATAAAATTGCCATTGGCGTCGTGAGCCAGAAAATCCTGGATCGCCAACCATCCGCCCACATCTTTCCATGAAAATTCTCCGGCCACGCAACGCACATCCCGGGCTTTTTCCATCACCGCATAATCGATGGAAATCCGCGCAAGGGCCGCGAACCGCTCTTGCAATTCATCTTCCCATTGGCTTGTACCCATCTTCTCCACGGCCTTGGTCAAATGCTCCACATGCTTTGGAATGTGGAGGGCCAGCTCACCGAAAATAGCGTCCACGGTCCACACGAACATGCCCGAGTTCCACAAATACCGCCCGGACTCCAGATATTGCCCGGCGACTTCGACGTTCGGCTTTTCTTTGAAGGAGACGACCTGAAAATGCTCCACATCTTGATCCATGGCGGTTTTTTGGCCGACCTCCAGGTAGCCGTAGCCGGTTGCCGGATGGGTCGGTTTGATTCCGAAGGTGTATAGCGCGCCGGTCTCACGGGCTTCTTTTACCGCCGAAACCAGGGTCTGCTGAAATTTTTCAACCGGGTCGATCAAATGATCGGCCGTCAAGATGACGATCACCGGATTGCCGAAGCGTTTCATGGCGACCAGCGTGCCGAGACACACCGCTGCGGCGGTGTCCTTGCGCTCGGGTTCACCGATGATATTCTGGTCCTGGATGTTAGGAAGTTGCTCGCGGACCAGTGGCGTGAACTGCCGGTTGGTCAGTACAATCACGCGCTCATCCGGCACGATGCCCGCCACCCGGTCATAGCTTTTTTGCAGCAGGCTGCGGTCATCAAAAAGTTGGATGAACTGCTTGGGCCGTTCATGGGTACTGAGCGGCCAAAACCGCGTGCCCACGCCGCCGGCCATGATAATGGCAACCAGGTTCTTGTCGATGCTTTCCATTTCAACACCTCATCTTATTCAAGCGCGGGACGGGGATTTGAGAGACACAAATCCACCAAATCGGCAATCATTGCCGTGCCGACACACATCACCGTGTCCGCGCCGCCCCAATAGATCTTTACCGTGCCGTCGTCCTCGGCCACCGCGCCGCAGCAGAAAACCACGTTGTGCACGTACCCGCTGATCTCCCACAGGTCCTCGGGTTGAAGTATCCAATCGTCGGCCACGCCCAAGACCCTTGACGGATCGGCAAGGTCATGCAGGGCCACGCCGAGCCGGTAGACGGCACCGTCCATGGTTTTGAACACGCCGTGAAAGATGTTCAGCCATCCTTTTTCGGTTTTGATGGGCGTGGCCCCCGGTCCGACCTTCATTTCATCCCAATGGTAGGTCATGGGCTTGATGACGACCTTGGCATCCCCCAATGCACCAGGTCCGGCGAATAGGAAATCCAGATGGACCACGGTGAGATTTCCGAATGGGGCCGGTCCAGCCGGGCATAGCGGCCGCCTATTTTTTCAGGGAAAATGACCACGTTGCGATAATCCGACTGGGTGATCAGGGAGATCCGTTCCAGGCGCTCGAAATCCGTGGTTCTGGCCAGGGCCACCCGTACGCCGTGTTGGGAATAGGCCGAGTAAGTGATCAGGTAGCCGTCCTCCATGGGACAGATGCGCGGATCTTCCACGCCAAAGGCCTCGTAGCCGGCGAACGGCTCGGCCTTGGCCGGGGTGATAAACGGCTCGGGCCTGACCGCGAAACGCACGCCGTCACTGCTTTCCGCCAGACCGATGATCGACCGGCCATTGCGCAGGTGGGATCTGAACAGCATGACATATTTACCGTTGTGCTTGACCACGCCGGCGTTGTGCACCGTTTCCACCGGGTACGGCACATCATGCTTGGTCAGTACGGGATTTTTCTCGTAACGCCGAATGATCGGTTCCTTAGACTCTGCCATAATCGTCCTCTGATCTTTCAATGTCATCCTCTCCGAAATAGTCTCCGGTCTGTACCTCGATGAACACCAGGTTGTCCGGTCCGGGATTGCGGATGCGGTGCCAGGTCCCCACCGGCAGATCGATGGCCTGGCCGGACATCCGTTCAATGTCTTCGTTGTTTTGGGTCACCACCGCGGTGCCGCTGAGCACGTACCAGTGCTCGGAGCGCCTGAAATGGCGCTGGTAGCTCAGACGCTGCCCAGGATAGACGGTAATCCGCTTGACCTTGTGATCCGGCTTGTCCGCCAAAACCTCGTAAAAACCCCAGGGCCGGTGGTCTTCGCGCCGGGTCTGGTTGATGACGGTTTCATACACCCGGATATAATCCGCAACCATACGCTCCACACTGAAACGCGTCTCGACCCATCGACGGCACTTATGGCGGTCAAGGTCCCTGACATTGTTCAAGGACTGAACCATCCCGTCGATATCGGCGGTCAAAAACCGGTCTCCCCGTGGGCGATGATTTCCGACATGCTGCCCCTGGAAAAAGCCACCACCGGTGTTCCGCAGGCCATGGATTCCACCACGGAAAGGCCGAACGGCTCGTCGAAACCGATGGGGTGCAGCAGGGCGTATGCGCCGCCCAGCAGTTCGTCGCGTTTTTCAGGTCCGGCGCTGCCCACATAGACGATGTGGTCGTCATCCAAGTAGGGCCTGACCTTTGTGTCGAAATAAGCCTGGTCCTGGATGATGCCCGCCATGATGAGTTTCATGCCGGTTCGACGGGCCACCTCGATGCACTCGGCGGCGCCTTTCTCCGGATGGATGCGGCCGAAAAAGAGCAAATAGTCTCCTTGATCGGGCCTGAAGGTGAACCGGCCAAGGTCGATGCCGTGATGGATGACGGCGGCGTAGTCCAGCTCCGGCGACTTGTCGGCCTCGCTGATGGCCACATAAAAGCATTTGCCGTTGTACTTCTTGTACACCGGCAAGATCTTTGGCGACGAGAAGCCGTGGATGGTGGTCACAATCGGTGTTGCGGTCATGCCGGAATAGGTCAGCGGCAGATAGTCGAAGTGGTTATGAATCAGGTCAAAGGCCTCGCCTTGCTCGAACAGCTCGGAAATATGCAGACACTCCCACACCTTGGGCAGCATTTCGGCGTCTTCCTCATACCCCTTGGCGCAGACGCTTTTCAGCCGGCCCTGGGTTTGCGACTCGCCGGTGGCGAACAGGGTCACATCGACCCCGCGCGCCACCAGGCCCTCGGTCAGCAGGGAGACCACATTCTCCCAAGGCCCGTAGTGTCTCGGCGGCGTGCGCCAGGCGATAGGTGATAACATGGCGATCTTCATGATTAACTCCACACGCGTCTATCTTGCTGGTTGTGCTTTTCGAGCCAGTCGAGCAGTTCCGACACCCGTGCCGTGGCCAGGGCGATGCATTTGTCCGCGCCGCCGTAATACAGCCGAACGTCGTCCCCCTCGGCCACCCAGCCGCAGGGGAAGACCACCTTGTCCACGTCGCCCACAACTTCGTAAGCCTCTTCCGGCGCGAACACCCATTCGTCCGCCCTGGCCACCAGCCGGGTCGGTTCCTCCAAGTCCAACAGCGCTAGGCCCAGACGATAGATGCATCCGCCGGCCGTGTTGCGAACGCCGTGGTATAGGATCAACCATCCTTTTTCAGTGCGCAGCGGCGGCGGTGAAAGACCGACTTTATTGGCGTCCCACCAGCCGCCCTTTCGCGCCGGCAGGATGATTTGATGGTCGCCCCAGTGCTTCATGTCCGGGCTGAAAGAAATCCAGATATGCGCCCCGACACCGGCGATGCCCGGCACCGGCCGATGAATCATGGCCCAGCGTCCGTTGGACCGCGCCGGAAAAAGAGCGGCGTCCTTGTCCTCGGGCGGCATCACGACGCCCTTGCGCTCGAAGGTCTGAAAGTCCCGCGTGGTGGCCAGGGAAACCAGCGGTCCGCCCCTGGAGTAGGCGGTATAGAGCACCACCCATAGATCCAAGTCATCGACGCGGGTAATCCTGGGGTCCTCGATGCCCCAGATCTCTTCGGGGTGTTTTTCCGGATCAGCCGGCAGGGTGGGCCGGGCATCGATCCGCCAATCGGTCACACCGTCCCGGCTGCGCGCCGCCGTAAGGTGCGATAACCCGCGGCGGTCTTCCACGCGCATGAGCAGCAAGGTGTCGTCGCCGTATCGCGTGGCTGCTGCGTTGAACACCGCGTTGGCCTGGTAGGGAAGGTCCCTTGCCTGGATGATGGGGTTGGCGCTGTGCCGTGTAAAAAGCTCCTTGAATCTAGCATCGGTCATTGTCTATCCCTCATTTTTCCCATCGTCTCTATGCATCACGGACTTCGCTTCATCGATCTGTGCCTCCACCAGGTCTCTAATCTCCCTCAGTCGCGACTCCGACTCGGCTTCAAATCGAAGCACGATGACGGGACTTGTGTTGGACGCCCGGACAAGCCCCCAGCCGTCCTCGAAAACCACTCGCACGCCATCAATGTCGATTGTCCGGTAGTTGGCGGAAAGCGCCTGTTTTACCTTCTCCACGAGTTCGAATTTTTTATCATCCGGGCAATCAACGCGGATCTCGGGGGTATTGTAGGTTTTGGGCAGATCCGAAAGATAAGCGGACAGGGGTTTGTCGTCCTTGGACAAAATCTCCATGAGGCGGCAAGCCGCGTAGATGGCGTCGTCGAATCCGAAATACCGGTGTTTAAAAAAGAAGTGCCCGCTCATCTCCCCGGCAAGAAGCGCATTTTCATCTTTTAACTTCTTCTTGATGAGAGAATGCCCCGTCTTCCACATGATGGGCACGCCGCCTTTGCGTTCGATCTCGTCGTACATGACTTGGGAGCATTTCACTTCCCCGATGAACTTTCCCCCGGGATTGTCCTTGAGGATCTCACGGGCGAAAAGGACCATCAGCATGTCGCCATATAGGATTCGCCCATTCTCATCCACCACGCCAAGCCGATCGGCATCGCCGTCAAAAGCGACACCCAGTTCGAGTCCCTGTTCAACCACGGTGTTGGCCAACTTTTCCAAATTCCTTGGCACGGTTGGATCGGGCTCGTGATTGGGAAAGGTTCCATCGGGCTCCATGAACAGTTCGGAAAGCTCGCAATTCAACCGTTTAAAGACGGGTCCGGCCGCCAAACCGCCGGTTCCGTTGCCGGCGTCCACGGCCACTCGTATGGGACGCGCCAATCGAATGTTGTCGGCCAGGTAGTCGCAATAAACGGGCAATATACTGAATTCATCCAGCGATCCTTCGCCTGAGGCATATTCTCCGGATTCGATGATCTTTTTAAGTTTCTGAATTTCGCCTCCGAAGAGGGTGTCGGTTCCTACACAGATCTTGAATCCGTTGTATTCCGGCGGATTGTGACTGGCGGTAACCATGACGCCGCCGTCAGCTCCCAGGTGCCGATTGGCAAAATAAAGAAGCGGCGTGGGACATAGTCCCACATCGATCACATCCACACCTCCCCTGGTTATGCCCTTGATCAGGGCATCTCGAATCGCCTGTGAACTCATTCGACAATCACGGCCAACCACACAACGTCTGCCGCCGTGCTCCGCAACATAGGTTGCATAGCCACGGCCGATTTTTTCCGCGTCATCCACATTGAAATCCTTGTCCACGACGCCGCGGATGTCATATTCTCTAAAAATCATAGGATTCATGTTTTCTTCCTTTACTCCGGTTTAAAACTCCAAATCCAAAACAGCGGGCTGGCCGGTCCGGGCCGCCTTGCGCGCCAGCTTGTAGGCCTCGTTGTACTGCCGGGCCACCACTTCCCAGCAGACCACATGATCGAGGTAGCGTTTCAGGTTTTCTCCCAACTCCAGGCGCAGTCCCTCATCCGTTGCCAGCTTGACCACCTTCCGGCGCAGCATCTCCTTGGTGGTGAAGAGCAAACCGCCCTCGCTTTCCAGGGTCTGGGCGGTCAGCCCTTCCATCGGCGCAGTGGTGATGTAGGGCTTGTTCAAGGCGATGATGCGCGCCAGGGTGCCGGACTGGGTCTCGTCCGTCGAGGGCAGCACAATAAAGTCGCAGATGGCCATCATCTTGTAATAGTCGTCGCCGCGAGGGACGAACTCGTGGTAATGGGCCAGTCCCTTGCCGGCCAGCACCTTGACATCGGATTTCCAATCCTCGTAATCCTGGCGGTGATTGGGGTCGCGCATGGCACCGGCGGCCAGCAAGTCCCACTGCTGCCCGGTGTGCGATTTGATTTCGTCGTGGATTTCCTCCCACATGGAAAGCAAAATGTCCCAACGCTTGTTGGACTGAATCCAGCCGATCATGCCCACCACGTGGTCGGCCAGTCCGATATTGTCCAGGCCGAATTCCCTGCGCAGCGCGGGTATCTCGTGCACGCCCCAGCGTTTGTCCGACCTCGCTCCATGCGGCACCACCATGATATTGCGCGGCGTCGGCCACTCCCGGCCGTGGAAGGTCCAATCCAGCCGCCATTTCTGGTAATGACACTTGAACAGCACCAGGTGGCTGCGCTGGGTCAGTTTGTAGATGAAATCCGCCTCGGCATCCCTCAGCCGCCCATGAACCGTATGGGGTTCCACCACGTTGGGGATATTGCCGATGGCTTCCAGCAGATCGAGAAAGCCGTCGTTGCCGTCACCCACCCCTCGTGGGTCGTGATATTCGTAAAGGCCGTATTCGTGTTCAAAATGCACCACGTAAGGGTCCAGTTTCTCGATTTTTTTGGCCACCGGACGCCACCAGTCGCGCCGGGTCATGTCGATGATGGGAAACACGCCCTTGCCTTGGCCGTCGGTGTGGCTGATCACCAGCACCTCTCGATCCGGGTTGGCCTTTTGAATGAACTCCCTGGCTTCCTCGCAAAAGGTGGCGATGCCGCATAAACGCGGGGGAAAAGAACTGACCATTACAATGGGCTTATTGGACATGGACCGATTGCTCCTTTTGACTGATGACGGTTTCCTCCGTCGCAGCTTCCACGGCGATCTGGCTGCTGCGCATCCGGTTGAGATGGAGCATGGACAGAAAACAAACCAGGGTCGATTCCGCGCCCTGGTTGCGGTTGGGCCCGTCAGCGTTGAGTCCGTCGCAGCATCCCCCGGTCTTGTGGTTATACAGGGGCGCGTTCAAATCGTTGCGGCCCAGGAACCACTCCAGGCAGCGCTGGGCATGGGAGACCCACTTCGAATCGTTGGTGGCCTCATAGGCCTCGCGACACGCCTCGATCATGTCCAACGCTTCGATGGGCTGCTGATCGAACCGCGCCTTGGTTCCCCCCTTGGGGTACCAGCCGTTATTGCCCACCGGAACAAAGTGTCCCTTGGGGTCGGTCTGCACCGTCATCAGCCATTCAAGGCTTCGCAGTCCCGCCTGGAGCATCTCAGCGCGATCCATGTGTCGGCCGCAAAGAATTAGGGCCTGGGAGATCTTGCCGTTGGCGTACGTGAGCCGGTCCTCGAGCCATGGCCATTCGTCGGTGGCATTCTGCTTGAATTTTTCGAAAAGTTTATCGGCCAGGGTTTCCCGGATGCGCCGGACCTCGCTGTCACCGCTGTAGCGACTCAAATAGGCGTGAATGCCCCCCAGGGCAAAGGACCAAGTCCGGGGAAAAGTGAAGCCCGACAGAGCGGGCAGCGCCTTTTCAAACACTGCCCGGGCCGCGTCCCTAATATCGGCCGACTCCGCTAGGGCCACTGCCTCCCCCAGTCCCCAGACCGCCCGGCCGTGGCTGTCTTCCGATCCGACCTCTTCCAACCAGCGCCCGGTCGTACCCCATGAAGTTGCGGAAACGGCCGGTCTCTTCATTGAACGCGTGATGCAAAAAACTGATATAGGTGCAGGCCAGGTTGGTGACGGCGTCGCTGTTGGGGATCATTTCCCTGGCCATCAGCACGGCGATCAGCGCCCGGGCGTTGTCGTCTGTGCAATAGCCGTGGTAGCGGTCCGGCACGATATACTTGGCGTGCTGCAGGATGCCGACGTTGTCCGACAGGCGGATGATGTGATCCAGCTTGGGCTGGGGCAGCTCACGGGGTGCCATGTCCATGGTCTTGGCGCGGAAAACCGGCCGGGGGGAACGAGCCCGCTCCGCTTTCACCTCGTTGAACAGCTCCAGATACTGGCGCGCCACCTCTTTCCAGATCATCTCCCTGCAAAAGGTGTAAGCCCGTTTGCGCATGGCGTGGCGCTCCACTTCGTGGTCGAGAAGATCGTTGACCTGCTCGGCCAGGGCCGCTGAGTCCTTGAACGGCACCAACCGGCCGCGGCCATCGGCCAGCATCTCTTCCGCGTACCAGTAAGGGGTGGCGATGGTGGCCTTTCCGCTGCCCAGGGCATAGGCAAGGGTTCCGGAAACGATCTGCTCCTGGTTCAGGTAGGGGGTCGCGTAAATATCCGCCGCGCCCAGGAATTCACACAGCTCTTTAAGGTCGACAAAACGGTTGTGAAAAATCAGGTGGTCGCCGATCCCCAGTTCCCTGGCCCTGCGCTGCAGGGACAGCCGGTAGGACTCGCCCTGTTCCTTTTTCACATGGGGATGGGTTGCGCCCAAAACGATGTAGACCACCTCCGGATGGCGCGCCACGACGGCGGGCAGGGCTTCGATCATGGTTTCGATGCCCTTGCCCGGAGAAAGCAGGCCGAAAGTCAGGATGACCTTGCGCCCCTCGACCCCGTATTGATCTTTGTAGTAATTCGGGTCCACGAAGGGCACATCGGGGATACCGTGGTGAATGAGGACGATTTTCGCTTCCGGCACTCCGTACACCTCACGAAGGATCTCGCGCGCGCGTTGGCCCATCACCACCAGGCGGTCGGAAAGCTGAGCCACGCGCTTGGCAACGGCCAATTGGCCGGCCGATGGCGACTGGAGCACGGTATGCAGGGTGGTGACCACCGGCATGCGCAGGTTGCCGAGCAGATCCATCACATGCGCACCGTTTTCGCCGCCGAAAATCCCGAATTCGTGTTGGAGACAAACCACCTCCACCCGGTTCATGTTCAAAAAATCCGCCGCCAGCCGGTATTCGGCCAAAACACGCTGGTTGACCTCGAAACGCACCTGGGCCGGATATCGATACCCCTCAGGGATATCGTTCATCACCACGGCCCAGCACTCGCCGCTCGGGTTTTCTTCCGCCAGGCCCGCCAGCAAATCCGTGGTGAACGTGGCGATGCCGCACTGGCGCGGCAGATGATTGCCGATCAAGGCAATTTTATGTGGGTATGAAGGAGGGTTTCCCGATTTAGTCATTTCATTTCTCCTGTCATGGGTCCGTGGCCACCCCCTTGGCCGACGATTCCCGGTCGCCGGTCTCGGCGTGAAACGGGCGCAATGCTCCTGTAACGGATAAGGCGTTTTGCGCCGTGACCTCGGCAAATCGAGAACCGGCCGCTGATTCGTCTGCCGGAACCGCTATGGAATCCCCGTCCCTAAGCGCGCAATCCAAGGCGACGACACGGCCGTTTACTTTCACCGTCGCATCCTGGGGGACATGGGCATTGATGATTTTCAAGTAATCCCGCACCGTGGCGTTTTCCGCCAGGCGAACAATTCGGCCGCCGTTTCCAAAAACCACCAGGTGATCCCGGAACACCTGCCGGTGCAGCCGCTCGATAAACGCCTCGCTGCTGGCTGATTCCCGATGCTGGCGGACAAGGCCTTCCATCCATTGCGTCCGATGGTTGTTGCGCTCAGCAGCCGCGGCCTCGTTTTTATAGCGCCAATGTGCCGCCGTGCCGTGCTCTGCCTCCAGGTGCATCAACTCGGTACGCACCTGGAACTCGATGGGTTTGTGGGAGATTTCGCGTACCGGATAGACGCAGGTGTGCAAGGACTGATAACCATTGTCCTTGGGAAGACCGATGTAATCGTCGAAGGTGCCGGGAATCGGCTTGAAATGGGCGTGCAACAGTCCCAACACGGAGTAGCATTCCGGAACCGATGTCACGATAACCCGCAACCCGACCCGGTCCATGATCTCTTCCAGGGTCTTTCCGGTGCGCGCCATTTTACGACGAATCCCGTGCAGGCTCTTGGTGCGGCCTTGGACCCGGCCCTGGATGCCGCTGTTTGCCAGCAACCGTTTAACGCCAGCCAGAAGGATCTCAAGACACTTGTCGTCTTCCGACTGGATGGGAGAGACTTTCTCGCGCAGCTTTACATAGTCTTGCGGGTCCAGGACGTGAAAGCAGGCATCCTCCAACCGACGCCGTAAATCACCAAGGCTCAAGCGATTGGCTATGGGCACCAGCAGGTCGAGGGTCTCCTGGGCCTTCAGCCGGGCGGTCGATTCGCATGCGTCGGTCGCACATTCCAAAGCCAATAGGCGAAATGTAATGTAAAGAACGGCCTTTCGGGGAGTACCGTCAATAGACGTCAACAACGCATGAATGTTTTCACTTTCACGTGGCTGGTCGTCTATTGGTATAAAAAAGGAGTCCCGCAGGTCTTCAAGAGCGGTGGCGACTTCCGGACCGAAGAGTTTCCGGACATGGCCGATATCGGTCAGGTTTTGCCAAATAAGGGGGGCCAGCAGCGCGCCAGCATGGTGGTCGCGTCGGCGTCCTGGTCAAAAAGCAGGTTGGCGGCCTTGTAACCTGCTGAATTTCCGTCGCATAATTTTTCCTGCGTATAAGCGTGCGTACGGGTCAGCAGGTCGGCATCGGCCGCCTGGAAGGTATGCTTTATTCTTTCAATAAATAGGCTGTCATCAGCCAATCCCAGAGTATCTCGTCCCATTTGCCCGAAAAGTCCAGAATCAACAATATGTCAACGTATCTATTGGGGTCTTAGGCTATAAAGCCTCCTTTACAGGTCATCGGGCAGCAGCAGCCTTCCCAGTTCGATCATCCTGTCGCAATAGGTTTCGACACATCTCAATGCCATCCTGGATGGCAGGAACCGCCCGTTCTCCCACCGGTTGACGGTGGCGTAACTCACCCCGATCTCTCTTGCAAAATCCTCCTGGCTAAGGTCGAGCTGGACCCGGACCTCCTTGATAAGTATCACAATATCGTACTGTTTGATCCACAAGGCCGATCCTCCCGTCACCTGGTCGCCCTGTCGCCAGGAAATAATTCAATTAAAATATAACACATGATACGACAGGTGCAAGACCAAGTCCAGCATTTTTTGAAAAAATCAGACTTGAGCCCGGCTGACCTCAAGTGGTTAACCTTGTGGCAAATTAATCTTATATATCGAGTAGTTACAAGATTATTAGTGTGCTCGGTTCAGGCTGGAAAGCTTAGATTTGATAGGTGACCCCGAAGACGGTGTCCGAAAGCCACTTTTTGAAGCCGGGATTGTCGCAGAATTGCTTGAACAATTCGGTGTGGTCGGAAAGCAGGTCCATCATGACCCGCTGCAGGGCCTTGTCGTGTTCAATGCGGGCGTTCTGCTTGTCCGAGTTGCGCATGGCGTTCTGGTAGGCTTTGTCGGCGGCCACCTTTTCGGGAATCTCCTCGCTGATGACCTTGCCGATTTTGTCGGCGTCTTTCCACTCGATATTGCCGAACTGTTCATTGAACGTCTTGATGATGTTGCTCAAGTGATCCAGCTCCGCCTCGGGTTTGCGGCCGCCGCCGCTGGTGGGGACCGGCGCGATTTCCGCATCCTCGTCAGCCAACTGCAGCGCCATCTTGGCTTTGATTTCCACCCGATAGCTGTCCATATCGATGGTTTCCAGGATGCCCTTGGACAGATCTTCCTCCTTGGGCGCGGGCAGCTTGGGAATCAGGAAGTTCAGAAAGATGGACAGCTTTTCCCAATCAGCACTCGTATACGGCAGAATGGCCGCCAGAAAGTTATAGGTGCGAACAAACGCCTTGGCCTTGCCCTTGAAATCCACCTGGCCATCCTCATCCAGATCGGTCAGGTAGTTCGCCACAGCGCCGTCCAGGATCGGGTCCAGGGTGTCTCGGTCCGCACCGTTGATGTATCGTTCCACCAACTGTTCCACATCACCGCCGGTATACACCTGGTAGCCGTCCAGATCCGCTTTCAGGTCGTGCAGCTTGTCGGGGTCGGTTTCCTCGCTGAGAATCGTGGTTCGGTAATACTGGGTGAAAGCCGCCTGGATGGTGTCGGCGTCATTCATGAAATCGAGCACGAAAGTGTCGTGTTTGCCGGGGTGGGCGCGGTTGAGCCTGGAAAGCGTCTGTACCGCTTTGATGCCCGCCAGGTGCTTGTCGACATACATGGTGTGCAGCAACGGTTCATCGAAACCGGTCTGAAACTTTTCGGCGGCAATCAGAAAACGGTAAGGGTCCTTTCGGAACTGTTCGGGGATCTTGGCGCTGGGAAAGTCGTTCAGCGATGCCTCGCTCACCTTGCGGCCGCCGTATTCATGTTCGCCCGAAAACGCCACGATGGCCCGGTAAGGGCTTTTGCGCTCTTTCAGATAGGCTTCTAAAGCGCTGAAATACTGGACCGCCCGCTCGATACCGCCGGTGACCACCATGGCGCGGGCCTGCCCGCGAATCTTGTTATGGCCGATGACCTGCTCGTGGAAATGGTCCACCATGATCTCGGCCTTTTGCCGGATGGCGTGATCGTGGGATTCAACATATCGCCGGAGCTTCTTTCGCGCTCTTTTGGTATCGAATTCCGGATCGTCGGGCACCGTTTTCATCAGACGGTAATAGCTGCCCACCGGGGTGTAATGCTTGATCACATCGAGAATGAAGCCCTCTTCGATGGCCTGTTTCAT
>NZ_BBCC01000074.1 GCF_001311845.1 Desulfosarcina cetonica JCM 12296
GGCCCAGGCGCCGGCATCAAAGGCCGTGCTGACGCCTTCGGCCCGCGCCAATGCATCGGCGACGTTGCCGGCAAAGACGCGCAGACGCGCGTCCGCCAGCCGGATCGATCCGGAGAGCGCCGCGTAGGATGCCTCGTCCGTAAAGTCGAGGGCAGCGATCAGCGACGCGAAATCGGTGGTCAGGGCGCTGTGCACACTGGTGAGTTCGGTGATGATCGGGTCGAGCGAAAGGGCCTGTTCCAGCGTCTGGATGTGAGTGTTGAGCTGATTGACGACGTTGGTGAGCGGGGCGGTAAGCTCGGAAATCGCGGTCTGGATTCTGTCGGCCACCAGCGTACCGATGGCGGCAGGGGCGGCGATGATTTCAGCGCGCAGCATCCCGATGGTCTCCACCATTCCGAGCAATTGCTGCATTTCGGCGTTGTCGCCCAGTTGGCCGATGAGATCCCGCAACGGCGTCAAGATCTGGGAGAGCAGGGCCTCCGCGTCAAGCGCGTCGCTGGACCCGATGGACTGAAGGGACGAGAAAGCGCCTTCGACCGTCCCGCCCACGCCGTCGGCCACGGCGTTTCCCAGTTGGTCGAATCGGCTGGTGATGGCAGACCAGAGCTGATCGGGATCGCGCAAGCCGGTGGACACGAGGTTGGGGAGCGTTGCGGCCCCTTCCCCGAGCAGATCTTCGTCCCGCGGCAGGACGATCCTCCCGGCCAGTGATACGATCGTCGTGATTCGTTCGGCCGGAATGCCGCTGGCGGTCGCGGCCGCGCCGCTCAGGTCGTTTCCCAGCGCGGTGAGCACGCTGTCGTCGAGGACAATGCCTTCGATCGTTTGGAGTAGCGTGGGCATCAGTCGTCCTCCGCCGTCGGATCAATGCCGAAAATGCCGCCCAGCGCGGAAATGGGCGCGGCCAGATCGGCGGCCGCAGATGAAAATTCATCCAGCCCCGACTGCAAAGGCGGCAGTGGATTGCCGAAGTCGGGTATAGAACCCAGCGCGTCGAGGGTGTCCAGTGCGCCGGCGACCGAATCAATCAGCCCGGCTGCATCGTCCAGCAGGCCGGCATCGATGCCGCCCAGTCCGCTGGGCGGGGGAGGCGGCGGCGGGCTTTCCCGAATGACCAAAACGTAGTAGGTTTCGTCCGGCGACCGCGCCGATTCCTCGAACCGCATCTGTTCGATCACAACGTGGGACAATTCGGTGGCGGTCACAATATCGGCGGCAAAGGTCATGGCCTCACCGGCATTGAATTTTTCGCGGACCGCCTCCAGGAATTCGTTCCGCTTTTCGTCCCCGTAGAGGCTGCCGGCGATGACCAGGGAAAGCGGGGCCCCGTTGAGATCCTGAAACAGGCTGCCCTGCATGCCGGGAATCGGGATCTCGGCGAAATGACGTTTCTCGACGGATTGCAGCCAGGCGATGTGGGGAATTTCCCAATCCCCGATGACGGGTTTGATTTGCATATCAGCTCAACCCTCTGCGTCGGGCCTGTGCCTGCAAGGCGGTGTTGATGAGGTCGGCCAGTTGCTCGCCGGCATCGGCGAATTCTCCGTTGCCTGTGAACCGCTGAAACGCGGAGGGCGAACCGGGGGCGTTCGGGCCCGGCGTGTTCATGGGCACGTTGGACGAATGGCCGGTAGGTTTCATGTCGTTCCGTTGGTCTCCTGCCCTGCCGCCCCCTTCTTCTAGGGGGGCGCCCATTTCCGACGGGATAAGGGGAGAGCATACAGGAAGCGGCCCTCTATTGTCGCCATCCATCTGATGTTGCGCCGATGGCGCCACGGGGGGTGGGGCCAATCGTTCTCTGCGCGAGGATTCAGCCGATGCCAACGGTTCGGGCCGCGAAGAACGAGCGGACGAAAAATCGAATCGTTCGGATGGGCGCAGCGGCCGTTGAAACCTCACCGGGGAGCCGGTGAGCGAATGGGATGCCATCCCGATCGGAGCGTTGCCGGTCCGGTGGGATTCCCTGCCGAGTCCCCTCTTTGTTTCGATTGCCTCAACAAGCTGCAACAACGTTTCCATTCCCTTGCTGGTTATGGGGTCGGCGGGATGTCTTTTCCCTGCCGACAGCGCACCGGCTGCGGCGGCCGGCGGGTTTGACGCCCGTGTGATGGGGTCCACCCCGTTGCCGGCAGCGGGAGACGCCGGGCGGATGGGTGAAAATGGTCCGACGCCGGCGCGCCCTTCAGATACGCCTTTGGGGGTAACAGCCGGCTTCTTGCGGTCGATTGAAAAGGCGGCGCCACCGCCACCGCGCGTCAGGGATTCCGATACCGATCCGGCAAACCCCTTTTCAAAGGGTCGGGTCGGTGACGGAACCGGTATGGGAGCGTTGTCCGCCCTTCTGGAACGCGCCTCATCCCGGCGCACCGATTCGTCTCGAAACGGAGGGGTGAAGCCTGACAACGGATAGGCGGCGAGGTCGTCCATGGACGCGTCCAGCAGGGTTGGCAGCATCGATTCGAAGTAGCGGATCCCCCTTACAAGCGCTTTAACGGCGCCTATTTCGGCGTCGAGCTGCGCCAGGGCGGCCAGTGCCCGTCGCAATTCGGGCGTCATCGCCGGGCTCATGTCGCGGATTTTTCCGACAGCATCTGCAGGTGGAGCAGGATCTGGCCCAACGTCAGTTCGTTGACCTCCTGGGGGGTCCAGCCGAACTCCCGGGCCAGAATATGGGCCGCCCGTGCGATCGGCTCGGAAGCTGACGCTTTGAAGTGGTCCAGGCCCGCATCGATGCCGCTGATGCGGTTGACCTCGCGCAACAGGAACTGGACAAGGCCCACATGGAGCATCCCCACCTGTTGCACCGACAGAGGCGGCTCGACAAGCGCTTTATGGACCATCAACAGCCCCACGAGCGCGTCGCGTTCCCGCGCGGCCCGCTGGATCAACTGCATGTCTCCCACCGTCAACGGCCGCAGGCGTACGGCGCCGGATTTTAGCGGCGACGACGCGCCCTCCCCCGGGCTGAGAATCTCCGGTGGGACGTCGACTTCGTAGGTGATCGTCCCCCCGGCGAGCAATTCATCGGCGCTCAGCATCAGCCTTCATCCGCCACGGTGAGGTAAAGCGCCTGGAAACCGACTTTTTCCAGAACAAAGTCGTCCTCGGGCATGGCGTAAACCCAGTGGTCGATCTTTGCCTGATGGAGCGTGACCGTGTTGCGGATATCCGGCAAGGCGGCATTCTGCAACATCAGGGTGATGTTGAACGACGGCTGGGTCCAGCTGGCGGCGGGCCGGCTTTCGGCCGCCTCGCCCAAAAGCAGCTTGATCATGGCGCCGTTGATGTAGGCCCGACCGATGGTGCCCTTGATGGTGACGTTGCCGGGGCGCAGTTCGGCGGCGTACCGCTGTCCGATTTCGTGGAACGCCTTGACGTCCGAAAACACCTCCACATGCACGTCCTGAACGCGGCCGACGGTGAGCAACTCGTTGGCTTCAAGAATGCCCTGAGCGGCTTCCCCCTCGGCTCCCGAAGGCGCGGCGAGGCTGATCGAGCCGTCGGCGCCGGTGAAAACATTGGTGTTTACCATTGTTAAGCTCCTATTGTAATACGAGGGTTACGGCAACGAAGTCGATACTGAAGGTCGGCTGCATAAAAACGTTTACCATGGCGCGTCCGGCAATCTCGTCCTGCCGGGTGGCGGTCACTTCGAGCTGGTACGTGATGAGCGCTTCGTCCTGCACCATGGTGGTCAGGAATCCATCAATGGCCCCGTGGAGCGCTTTGCGGACACGCTGGTTGTTGATGCGGCCGATGAACGGGTTCGATGCGCTCCGGATGCCGGCTTTGGCGAAGTCGGTGATGCGCCGGGTGGTGACCTGGCGGAAGGGACCGTTGGTCGCCATTTCGGAACTGATGCCCCGGACACGCGGATGCCCTGGCGTTTTTCCAGCACCATCACCCCGTCCTTGATCAGGTCCCGGGTCTCGCCGTAGCTGAAACGCTGCACCAGTTCGGTGACGCCGGGAAGGACCTTGTTGGTGGGGCTGGTCTGCGGGGTGAGGCTGCTGATCAGGCCGGCAACGGCGGCCGCAGTGAAATTGCCCGGCAAATCGACCACATCGCGGGCGACCGAGTCGTAGGCCCGGATTGCGGGAGCAGTAAAAATCAAACGGTCGTTGGCGGTGACCTGCCCGCCGATGGCGGCGGCCGCGGTGGCATCGCATCCGATGACGCAATGACGTCCTTGCCGGTTCCTTCCGCGGTGTCGACGAGGCTGCCGAGCACCGACGTCGCCGTGGACGTCGTCACTTGGGGAAGGACGAGGATGTTGACATCCTCTTTAAGCAGCTCATTGAACGCCGCGGTGTATTCAGGCTCGCCGACGGCGGTTCGCGGGTCAAGGGGGCGGGCGTAGATCTGCCGGGCACCGTTGCGGAACAGGATCTCGATGCCGCGCACCAGACTCCGCTGGGCTCCCGCCAAACCGTCGTAGGATCCGAGGTCGCGTCTTGCCGCGTCGTAATCGGACAGACTGTAAGTCTGGCCGTAAATGTCGTCGAACACGGGATTGTCGTCTCCATCGAGCACCACCACCGGATTGCCGTCGCCGTCAAGCACGGGGTTGCCCTCGGCATCGAGTTCGATCTGCTCGCGCAGTGCGGTTCCGACGATGCCGATATTGCCTGACGAAATGGCGCCGGCGCCAATCAGGCCGTCCGCGCGGACCCGAATGGCGGTGCCGGGAATCACCAGTTCCGAAAGCGAAAAGGTTTCGGCCATTGATTTTCCTCCAATTCAAGGAACGGGGTTAACGTTAACGGAACGCGGTTATCAAAACGCCCGCAAGCAGTTTCTGACAATCGCTTGGATTTGCCAATGAAAGCCTTCAGCGCACGGGGGGCGGCGTTGCGTTTTTTCGATTTTTGGCAACTAGGCAGGGGGGCGCGTCGCCGTCAGGCGATAGAAATAGGAACCGCTGTTGCCGAAACTCATAAGGCCGACCGATCCCGCATCGGGTATGGCGGCGTCCTGGCCTGAAACAATCAGGGAGGTCCCGACGTAGGCGCGGAGGATATCGCCCGATGCGTCTATGGTTAGGGTATAGGAACGATTTTGTTCCATCTGGAAATCGGTGTTGAGCGCCGACGTGTCAAGCGCGGCGTAAGTTCCCCCTGTTTTTTTGGCGATCATCGCGTAAGCGGGGGTACGGCTCATGAGGAAAAAATAGAAGTTATCGATGTCCTGCCAGCGGAAAACGACCCCCATCGCACGTTGATCGGCGCTGCGGCAGACCGCTTGCAGCGCCAGCGCCGACAGGTCCGGCGTATCGTCGGACAAAAGCAAAACCGTACCGGGCTTTTCCGGCACGGGAGCGAAGTCGCCACCGTGGATGGCGCTGAACTGGGCAGTTCGCCGTCTGAGGGAGTCAAACCGCCAGTCTGAGGGAGCATTGGCCCCAGCCGCCGGATCGTCAAAAACGGTAAAGCGGGACAACACATCGCTGCGCAGATTGACATCAACGACCGTTTCGTATGTATCCAGGGACGGCCGAAGGGAAACGAGCTGGGGAATTTCAGCGATAACGCCGCCGGCCTCTTCCGGATCGATTTGCTTTTCGAAAATGATTTTCAGTTCCAGATCCCGCTCGTAGCGAGTGGACGGCGTATTGTATCCGAGTTGTCGCACCGGGCCTATGGCGCCGGTCTGGAGGGTGTACATGCCCTGACGCCGCAATGCGATGCGGTCGGTCGAAAGAACGCTCTGAGATGCCGCAACGGTCGCATCGTGCAGCAGTTCAGGACTCGACGCTTTAATCACCACCATGGCCGTGCCTTCCAACCGGTGCATGCGGATATCACCGTGGGGGTCGTCGAGAATGCCGACCACGCCACCCACGCCAACCGGTCCCAGACGGCTCGGTACAATGGTCACGTGGGGCATAAAACCGGGGCCTTCGCCGTCGGGCAGCAAATCGGTGATCAGCGTTGTGGCGCTTGTAACAGTTTGGGAGTCAAGTTCGTTCACGTCGTTCCTTAGAAGGGTGGGTTGAGCGACGCGTTTACTGAGACAGGCAAAAAAATTCTAATATAAATTAGGATTTTTGTCGTTTTTTGTCAAGAAGAATGTACGGTGTTTTCAGTCCCAAAGAATCCAAGCGGCGCGAAAATCGCTGTTTATCACAAACTGCCTTTTGCGATGACTATTCAGAGCGTTGACGGATGGGGTCAATTAAATCAAACCTTGGAATGGGAGGGCTAAAATTATGGCGTCCGAAGAAAAAAAACACCCTCAAAACGCGAATTTCGAGGGTGTTTTTATGTCCAGAATTTATATCCAAGGCGTGATTTCAGACAGAGAAATCTACAACCCTATGAATTTATTTGGTGATCCCAACGGGATTCGAACCCGTGTTACCGGCGTGAGAGGCCGGCGTCCTGAACCGCTAGACGATGGGACCATTTGAAAAACAGAGCGTTCAATATAGAAAAGCGTCCTTTTTGTCAAACACTATTTCCGGAAAATCAATCCGCCGACACCTCCCCGACGGAGCGTTTGCCCTTTTTAAAACCGACCAGAAAATAGACCACGACACCGATAAAAGGTACCATGGCCACGAGAAAGCCCCACAGGGCTTTCATCTGGATCGAACCGAAGTCCTTGCGAGCGATGTCCAAAATGGCAATGCACGTCAGGATAAAAAAAACGACGCCGGTCAATACCACGGCCATACCGATGTTCATGAAACTTCAGCCTTTCAATTTTTCCGCGATCTCAAGAATGGTGTTCACGTAATATTTGCTGTGGTTGTAGTGGTAGACCACGTCATAGGCCGCCTTACCGGTCATCCCCGGTTTCCAGCCGTAATTTTTCAGGTAGGCGGCGATACTGGAAATGGCGTCGGCGTGCACGAAGAGGTCCACCTTCCCGTCTGCATTGCCGTCCTGGCCGAACGGTCCGATATTGCTGGGCATGAATTGGGAGATTCCCATGGCGCCGGCATAAGAGCCCTTGATCGTGGTGGGATCCAGGCCCTCTTTTTGCGTATAGGTTAAAAACGCTTTCAATTCCTGATAGGCCCAACTGGCTTTCTGATCGGCCTTTTTTTCGAATTCCGCGCGGGACATGCGTCGGTCGTCATCGGGCAGATTGTTCCAGATCATCTGACGGGGAACGGCCTCGGCCATGGCGGACAAGGTGGACAGGGTATTGATAACGGATTTGTTACCGGTATATGTGCCCAGTTTGGTCTCCACCAAAATAATGGCGGTGATCACCTCTTTGTCCACGCCATACTTGTTCTGGGCGCTATCCAAGGCATACTGATGTGCCTGCATATAACTCCTGGCCGAGGCGATGGACCACGGCAAGGTGAACTGAGCATAGTTCAACTTGGCTTCGTTGTGGATGAAATACGCACTGACGCCGCCCTCCTCAAAGGTCACTGCAGGGCTTGCAAAAATGGTATCGATCCGTTTCAAGTCAAACCCATCGGCGACCAACCGTTTCTTCAAGGCTTGAAAGACACCGCTGTCATCCATGGCCATCGCACCGGCAAACAGGCCTGTCGCCAAAACCAGCAGGATGGATAATCCGGGAAAGATGAGTCGTCGTTTTGCATGAAAAAACAGGTCATCGCGCATCACCAAAAGCCTCCTGAGGGGATCAGGTCGTTTTGTCTGTCAAAGCGGCGCGGACACCTGCCGCCTCAGATGACATACCATATCAAAGTCGCCATAATCCAGCATTGATTCCAGAATGCCAAGATATCGGGAGCATATCGGATGGTCAGTGGGTCGTGAGAATAATTCAGCGGCCCCGAAATCGGTCATTAATTGACATGGGTTGCCCTGCCGTGTCAAACCAATAGCTGACAGGGCGGCCGGCGTGGGTTGGGGACCGCCCAGGGGCAACCGATGAACCTTGGTGTGAATTCCTTTTTGAAAAAGACAGGATCGATCTTCCCAAATGGCCCGCAAAATCGCCAAAACCTTGTTTGTCTGCCAAGCATGCGGCTATGAATCCGCCAAATGGATGGGCCGCTGCACCGAGTGCGGTGCGTGGGACGCCTTTGCCGAGGAGGTCCGAAAACCGGTCACACCCGGCAACAAAACCATGGCCGTCAAGGCAAATCGCCCGGTTCCCATCGACGCGGTCGAAATTATCGATGAGAAGCGGCTTTCCACTGGCATTGAGGAGTTCGACCGGGTCCTGGGCGGCGGCCTGGTAACCGGCACCCTGGTCCTGATCGGCGGCGATCCCGGTATCGGCAAATCGACCTTGATGCTCCAGGTCCTGCACGGCATCGCCGCTACGGGCAGCAAGGTGCTCTACGTTTCCGGTGAGGAATCGGTACGTCAGCTGCGCCTGCGCAGCCGTCGGCTGGAGACGCTTTGCTCCACCCTGCTGGTAGTTTCGGAAATCGACATCAATGCGGTCATGGCCATGGTGGAGGGTGAAAAGCCGGATGTATTGGTGGTCGACTCCATCCAGACCATGTTCAGCCCGGAAATCACGTCGGCCCCGGGCAGCGTCAGCCAGGTCCGCGAATCCACCCTGCGCCTGATGCTTCAGGCCAAACGCACGGGCATCCCCACCTTTCTTGTCGGCCACGTAACCAAGGAAGGCGCCATTGCCGGTCCCCGACTACTGGAGCACATGGTCGACACGGTGCTCTACTTCGAGGGCGACCGCAACCATATTTTCCGCATCCTGCGGGCGGTAAAGAACCGCTTCGGATCGACCAACGAGATCGGCGTTTTCGAAATGAAGGAACGCGGCCTTTCCCAGGTGGTCAATCCGTCGGCCGTTTTTCTCTCCGAGCGACCGGAAAACGCCGCCGGATCGGTGGTCACGGCCACCATGGAAGGTACCCGCCCGATCCTGGTGGAGATTCAGGCCCTGGCCGCCAGCACCAGCCTCGGGACCCCCCGGCGGACGATTCTCGGCCTGGATGCCAACCGGGTCGCGCTTCTGGTGGCGGTCATGGAAAAACAGTTGGGCATGCACCTTTTGGGGCATGACATCTTCATGAACGTGGCCGGGGGGGTCAAAATCATCGAACCCGCCGTGGACCTGGGCATCGTATCGGCGGTGGCATCCAGTTTCCTGGACCGGCCGATCCGCAAGGATACCCTGGTGCTCGGTGAAGTCGGCCTGGCCGGTGAAGTGCGGGCCGTGGGCAACCTGGAAATCCGCGTCCTGGAAGCCAAGAAGATGGGCTTCAGCCGCTGTGTGGTTCCCCTGGGAAGCCTCAAACGCTTGCGCCATCCTGAGGGCATCCGCCTCGACGGCGTCGACACGGTAGCGGCGGCGGTGGAGCACTTGTTCTGACGACCCTTTGCCTTTAAAATAAATCTCGGGCCGTTCCCCAGGCGCCCATCGGAAAGCGACCAGCCCCGCTTAATGGTGGCGGGCAGAATGGCAACACGCTTATTATATTGACGATTGGAATCGCCCGGGCGGGTGGTTTGACTTGACTTGAACAGGGCGAAAAGATATGAAGCGATCATTTCAAAAGCAGCGCAACCCGTGGGCGGATCATTATACCCGCCAGGCCAAGAAAGACCACTTTGCCGCTCGATCGGTGTACAAGCTGCAGGAAATCCAGAAGAAGCACCGTATCCTCAGCCGCGGCGCACGGGTTCTGGACCTGGGTTGCGCACCGGGATCATGGCTGCAGTTCACCGCCCAGGCCATCGGTCCCGAAGGCCGACTGGTGGGTGTCGACCTGACGCCCGTGGAGATCCCACTGCCCGATCACGTTACCGTGATCACCGCTGACGTGGCCGATCTGGAAAGCCATTTGGCCCAACTGGAATTGACCCAGGTGGATGTGGTGCTCAGCGACATGGCACCGGCCACGACGGGCAACCGCCATGTGGATGAAGCCCGCTCCGTGGGATTGTGCGAAGCCGCGCTGGCCATTGCCGACCACATGCTGGTGCCGGGCGGGCACTTCGTCTGCAAGATTTTTCAGGGCAGCGCGTTCAAGGCCTTTACCGATGCGGTCAAGCAGCGCTTTGGACGTCAGGCGCCTTCCGGCCCCAGAGCACACGAAAAGCCAGCCGAGAGGTGTTTGTCATCGGCCTGGGAAAGAAATAAGACGGACTCGTAAAAAGCCCGAGATCAAGGCTTGCGAATCCTGAGGAATGAGGCGTGCTTAGCGTACTCCGCAGTGACGAAGGATACGCGTAACGCCGATATCGGGCTTTTTACGAATCCGTCAAATAAGACAGGAGGAAACTATGTCGGGACATAATAAGTGGTCTTCCATCAAACACCGCAAGGGCGCCCAGGATGCCAAACGGGGGAAGATCTTCACCAAATTGATCAAGGAAATTACCGTGGCTGCCCGTGCGGGCGGCGGCGATATCGATGCCAATCCGCGCCTGCGTTCGGCGGTGATGGCGGCCAAGGCCGAAAACATGCCCAAGGATAACATCGAGCGGGCCATCAAAAAGGGTACCGGTGAGCTCGAGGGGGTCAGCTACGAAGAGAGTTCCTATGAAGGTTACGGCCCCGGTGGAGCAGCCATTCTGGTGGAATCCCTGACCGACAACAAGAACCGCGCCGTGGCCGAGATTCGCCATATCTTCAACAAATACGGCGGCAACATGGGGGAAAACGGCTGTGTGGCCTGGATGTTCGATAAAAAGGGCTACTTCAGCGTGGACAAAGCGGCGGTAAACGAGGAAAACCTCATGGAGGTGGCCCTTGAGGCCGGCGCTGAAGATGTTCGCGAAGAAGATGACACTTTCGAAGTCATTACCGCGCCCGAAGATTTCGATGCGGTCAAGGAGGCCCTGGACGGCGCCGAAATTCCCTACGCGGATGAAGAAGTGACCATGTTGCCCCAAAACATGAGCCCGCTTTCCGGCAGCGAAGCCGAACGCATGCTCAAACTCCTGGACGCCATGGATGACTGCGACGATGTCCAAAAGGTCTACACCAACGCCGACATCCCCGACGACATGGTCGACGACGTGTAGCCCATCTCTACACAGCCAAATTGTAAAAAGGGCCGGTGCCGCCGATATAGCGGACACCGGCCCTTTTGGATTAATAACCGGCTGAACACATCATCCGCGGCCATGGCCGCTTTTCATCGCGACAGGGCGATCATCCGATCCACCGCCGCCAGGGCCGGCACGCGAATCTCCTCGGGGACCTTGACCTGGCCGGACATGGTCTCCAGGCAAGTGAGGATATCCGGGGGGGTGATCTTCTTCATGTCCAGGCAGAGCATCTTTTCCGAAGCCGGATAGAAGGTTTTTCCGGGATTTTTGCTGGCCAGGGGATGGAGCAAGCCCACTTCCGTGCCAACGATGAATTCGGTGGCATCGGATTCGGCGGCAAAGCGCATCATTCCCGACGTGCTCAAGGCTGCGTCAGCCATTTCCACCACCTCGGGTCGCACTCGGGATGGGCGATGAACAGGGCCTGGGGATGGGCCGCCCGGGCGGATTGGACATCGGCAACGGACAGCAGGTCATGGAAGGGGCAACAGCCTTCCCACAAGTGGATGGTTTTATCCGTATGCCGGGCGGTGTTGCGCGCCAGATTGCGATCGGGCGTCATGAGCAGTTCATCGGCGGCCAGGCTGCGGACCACTTCGATGGCGTTGGCCGACGTGCAGCAGATGGTGGACAGGGCTTTGACCGCCGCCGGGGAGTTCACGTAGGTCACCACCGGCATTTCCGGCAGGGCGGCCAGGCGGGCCTTGAGCGCTGCCGGCGTAATCATGTCGGCCATGGGGCAGCCGGCATCGGTCCGCGGCAACAGGACGGTCTTCTGGGGCGAAAGAATCGAAGCGGTCTCGGCCATGAAATGGACCCCGCAAAAAACGATCACGTCTGCATCGGTATCGGCGGCACGAATGCTCAGTTCCAGGGAATCCCCGCAGATGTCGGCCAGGGCCTGGATCTCCGGCGGCTGGTAGTTGTGAGCCAGAAGAACGGCGTTTTTTTCCTTGAGCAGTTGTCTGATTTTAGCTTGCATGGGCGAATCCTATAGAGATGGGGCACCCGCACCCCGTCGTTTCATTGACCGGCTTATTGGTTCATCTGCAGGACATCGGCATCGGCCGGGGCCTCGAAGCGAAAGAGATTCTCGGGCGGTGTGTCGTTGAAATTGACATTTTTGAATTCGATGCGGGTTTCGTCCCCGTAAACATTGATCGTGGTAATACGGCGGACATCGAAGTTCCGTTTGGCCACGTCCAGTTGAACCTCCATGAGATCCTCGGTGGATTTATTGGGTACCAAGCGGAGATGGTAAGCCGCGGCATCGTCGGACGCATCAGGGAAATCTGGAAACTCTGGCGCACGGTCTTGATGTTGGACAAGAATCCGGCGCCCTTACCCTTGCCGAAAAATGTCGGTGCCTTGCCGACCATCACCTGATTATCCGCCGGGCGGTAAATCCACAGATCCTTGCCGTCGGTAATGATCGTCTGGGCTTCGGGGACCTGGTACTCCCAACGCATGCGACCCGGTTGCCGCACCATCAGGCGACCTGAAGCGGTATCGGTTACCGCCATGGCCTTTAAAATCGACTGCTGATCGAAATCGGCGGTAAAACCAGGCACATTGTAACGCGCTTCCACCCCGGCGATAATTTTATCGATCGTCGCGTCGGTTTCCGTCGCCGCCACAGCCGGCGAGCTGCCCAAAATCAGGATGATTCCCCATACAACCAGAAAGATGGCGAGGCAAGTACTGCCATGAATGGAAAAGCGCTTCATAACGCTCCTCTTTTTTAAAGTCCTTAAAACGGTGCCGGCAGGAGTATGCCTAGCGATCGAATGCGCATGACTATCCCATTTCAACCGGTTTGTAAATGCCCGGGAAGCCAATCAACGCCATAGAAAACGAATGGCCGCGGCAGGATCGTCCAGGTCGGAAATCTCGTGAAGGGGCTCTTCCATGGGTAGCTGCAGGGGCTCGTTTCGGCCGAACATCCCGAAGCAGATTCGATCGATCAGGCGCATCTGTTCCAGCCATTCGTTGCAGTCGGCATGCGGCGGCCGAACACCTTGCAGCATGAGCGTCTCCATGTTGGATTGGCGCAGCAGGGCCTCGAACCGGCGAGCTTGTTGCAAATCGCGAAACAGCCTCCGTTTATGGTGCACCAGCAGTTGGTAAGCGTCTGCACTCGGCGACGCTTCGGCCACCAGCGACAACACGAGATCGAGGCATGCCAGAAAATCGGGATCGTCATCCGGTAACCGTTCGAAAAAACGGCACAGAAACACCTGCTGGCCGGCAACCGGGCGCGCCCCCTGGTTTCTGAGCCGGACCCGCACCACGGGGACGCGCGCGGGGGCGACCCCTGACGTAATGGCTGCCGCCAACGACGCATCCGGTTGCCAAGCCAGGTTCAGACGATCCAGATAGTGAGACTTGACAAATGCCGGCAGAGGGATATGGGCCAACGGCGTTCCATCGGGCATCCGGACGGGCGCCTGGATGTCTTCGTCGAGCAGTCGGCCGCGCAGGCCGCCGCATCGTCGGCGGTGAGCGGTGTCGCCATCAGAAGCGGCTCCAGCAGCACCTGGAAATCCGGCTCCGGATAGAAAATCAGGTCTAACAGGCTGTCCCGTTCGCTGTCATCGTCATTCCGTAAAAACGCCGCCAGCCGGTCCGGCCGGGGAAGGAAAAGCGCCGTCTCGACATAATCAAGCAGCCCATCGGTCAGTTGTCCACCGTTTTGCAAGGCGGATCTCAAGCAATCAAACAGGTCTTGGGGGTGGGTGGGCGGCAGCATCATGGCCGTACTATAGCACCACGCCAGATGCTTGTCGAGGCGGGCAAAATGAGAAGAAGCCATCTCATCCGAAACCGGTTGGCAAAACAAAAAAACGAGATGGCTTCAATTTACAATCTATCGTAGAAAAAAGCGTCGTCTTTGATCAGGTCCGTGTCTGCCAGTCGGCAGACGGTTGCCAACAACGCCGAATCAAGCCACCATAAACTGAGCGATATCATCGAGCAACGCTTTGAGGGTTGCCACGTCAGCGGGCAAATTGTCCAGATGGCCCTCGCTGGCAGCACGTTCAACCCGCTTGGCCACTTCGTGGACCTGCATCAATCCCAGATTACCCGAAGCGCCGCTGATTGTATGGGCACTGCGGGCCACCTGCTGGTTGTCACCATCGTCCAAGGCGGTCTTCAGCTGGCTGTAATCCGCCATACCCGTTTCCACGAACAACTCCACCAGTTCCCGGTAGTCCGATTCGTCCAAGCCGATCCGCTCTGCCAATTCGCTAAAATTCAAACTCATACGGCCTCCTTACCAAGCACGTTTTTTTCGATAATCGCAAATACCGCTTCCCGTTTGATGGGCTTGGTGATGTAATCGTTCATCCCCGCCTCCAGGCACATTTCGCGGTCCCCTTTCATGGCATGGGCGGTCATGGCGATGATCGGCACACGATCGAACCCCTTTTGGCGGATCGCCTGGGTCGCTTCCTTGCCATCCATTTCCGGCATCTGCACGTCCATAAAAATGAGGTCAAACACTTCCGGCGAAGCGCAAAACTTTTCCACCGCCTCGACCCCGTTATTGGCCACCTCCACCTGATAACCGGCCTTGCCCAGCATCAGAACGGCCAGTTTCTGGTTCACCAGGTTATCCTCGGCCATCAAAATCCGCACCGAATGTTTGAGTTCCTCGCGAACCGAGTATTGGGTATGGATTTTTTCCTTCTTTTCAGGACAATTTTCGGCGACACCACAGTCGCAGAGGACCCGGCTCATCATCTGAAGCAACTTCTCCCGGCGCGCGGGCTTGCTCAGGAAACCGTTGAAACCGACCTTTTCGCAACGCTGGGCATCGCGTTCCAATGACCCGGACAAGGCAATCAGGGGAAGGCTTGCGAATTCCTCTCCGGACGACCGGAGTTGGGCGGCCACGGCAAAGCCATCCATGTCCGGCATACGCAGATCGGCGATACACAGATGAAAGGGATCCACTTCGGCAAACGCTTGTTGCACGGCTGGCAAAACGTCCCCCCCGCGATGGATCGTCGTGGTGCGCATGCCGGACGCATCCAGCAACTGTTTGAGGATCCGGGCGTTGGCGACATTGTCCTCGACGACCAAAATCCGCCGATCCTTCAGGGAAACCGGTATAATCCGCCGGACCTGTTTCTCGGCGCACTTTTTCAGCCAAGCCGTAAAATGAAACGTGCTGCCCTTGCCGACCTGGCTTTCCACCCAGACATCGCCCCCCATGAGGTTGGAGATCTGCTTGCAGATGGACAGCCCCAGGCCGGTCCCGCCGTACTTGCGCGTGGTGGATCCATCGGCCTGCTGGAAGGGTTCGAAAATCACCGCAAGCTTGTCTTCGGGAATGCCGATTCCCGTATCGCGAATGGTGGCATGCAGCTTGACGCGCGCATCGTTCTCATCTTCCACCAGGAGTGCCAGTTCGATCTCACCGGATTCGGTGAATTTGGGCGCATTGCCCAGCAAATTGGTGATCACCTGACGAAAGCGCAGCGGGTCCCCTTTTACCAGGGCCGGAATATTGTCGTCGATCCGGCAGAGCAGTTCAACCGGCAGGGTGCCGATCTTCGGCCGAACCAAATCACAGACATCATAGGCCAAAAGTTCGGGATCGAACTCGATTTCCTCGAAATCCAATTCGCCGGACTCGATCTTGGAAAAATCGAGGATGTCGTTGATCAGCGACAACAGGGCGATACCGCTACGCTTGATGGTCTGGGTATAATCATGCTGAACATCGCTGAGCCCGGTATCCAACAGCAGATCGGTAAAACCGATCACCCCGTTCATGGGTGTGCGGATCTCGTGGCTCATATTGGCCAGAAACTGGCTTTTGGCCTTGTTGGCGCTTTCGGCGGCCTCCTTGGCCTTTTTCAGTTCGTCCTCGGCCAGTTTGCGTTCGGTGATATCTTCCACCGTTCCGGTATAGCGGCCACCGGCGTCGGAAAAAACCGGTTCGGAGTGAACATGCACCCAACGCGGCGTTCCGTCCGGGCGGACAATCCGGCAATCCCGGGAGAAGGTAGCCATGCGATCAATGGTATCATCCCATTCTGCTGACACCGCCTCACGATCAGCGTCGTTCAGCAGTTCGCGCCAATCGCGGGTCAGGCTCTCGGCCAGGCTGAGGCCAAAAATCTTCTGGTAGCTGGTGTTGGCATACAGGCAGTCGCCGCTTTCATCGATCTCGAAGACGCCGAAGTGAATGGTCTCCGAAATCAGGCGAAAGCGCTCCTCACTTCCCTGATTCGCCTCCTGGGCAATCCGAAAGCGCTTGTTTTCCTCTTCCAGCAGCTTGTTTTTCTTGACCAGGTCAAGCAGGGTCGCTGCGCTGGGCATCAGAACGGCTCCATCTCTTGGCCACGCCAGGGGCATGGGGGTCGCTTGTCAAGATAAGTCTTTGTTACCATTGGCGGCTATCGGCCCTATCCACGAATCCACCTACTGAATCGATGGCATCTATATCGGCAGGACAGGCAATGACTTTAGTCTTTCGGGAAGTGTCCGGCGGTGTCTCGGAAGGAGTGTTCGGTTAGCTACAACAATCCGTATTTTTTAATTTTTTCCCGCAATGTCTTGCGTGTTATCCCCAACCGTCGGGCGGCTTCACTTTTATTTCCGGCTGCCGACGCCAGGGTGTTGGCGATGGCCTCGCGCTCGATCTGTTCCAATGGAAGATCGGTGGGAAACGCGCAAGTGGTCGGGGTGGGATCACCGGTGGTTGCGCCTTGGGCCAGGTGGCTGAAATCCGTCTCATCCAGGCAATCGGATCGGGAAAGCACGACAGCCCGTTCGATGGTGTTCATCAGCTCACGCACATTGCCCGGCCAGGCGTGGCGAATCAACAAATCCATGGCCCGGGGAGAAAAACGGTCCACGGTCTTGTGGTTTTTTCCGGCAAAACGGGTCAGGAAATGGGCGGCCAACAGGGGAATATCTTCCCGCCGCCGTCGCAATGGCGGGGTTTGCAGTTCCACCACATTGAGCCGGTAGTAAAGGTCTTCGCGAAAACTGCCCGCCTTGACCATCTGGGCCAGGTCCTGGTTGGTGGCCACGATCAAACGCACATCCACGGCGATCACCTGATCCCCGCCCACGCGGGTCAGCTCGCGTTCCTGCAGCACACGCAGCAGCTTGACCTGCATGGCGATGGGCATTTCGCCCACTTCATCAAGAAACAGGCTGCCCCCATCGGCCTGGACAAAGCGCCCCTCCTTGCGCCGGTCCGCACCGGTAAAAGCCCCTTTTTCATGGCCGAACAGTTCCGATTCCAACAACGTTTCGGTAATGGCGGCACAGTTGACCTTGATCAACGGACCGTCCCTGCGCGGGCTGTTGGTGTGAATCGCCGCCGCCACCAGCTCCTTGCCGGTCCCCGATTCGCCGGTAATCATCACCGTCGCCTCGGAAACGGCCACCTGGGCGACGGTCTCCATCAAACGCACCATGGCCGGGCTGCTTCCGATGATCTCACCGGAACGGGCATCGGTGGCCAATTGAGCCTTGAGCTGCTGGTTCTCACGCTTCAAATGGAGATGTTCCAGGGAACGTTCCAGGGTCAATCGGAGCTTGTCGAAATCAAGGGGTTTGATCAGATAGTCGTAGGCCCCTTTCTTGAGGGCTTCCACGGCCATGTCCACCGAGGCATAGGCCGTCATCAGCACGATGGGAATCGCCGGGTTGATGGTCTTGATCCGCTCCAGGGCCTCGATCCCGGAAACACGCACCATGCGGATATCCATCAGCACGAGGTCAACGGGTGCGGCCTGAACGGCGTCGATGGCGGTTTCGCCATCATCGGCTTCGACAATCGTGTAACCCCATCCGCCGACCAGGGTGCGCAGCATGGTACGATGCGCCTTGTCATCATCGACCACCAACAAACGATACGGTCCGGACATCAGGCCTCCTTTGCCGTCGGCAGATGGATCGTGACGGTCGTGCCGGCATCCGTTGAGCTGTCCACCAGAATTTCGCCCTGGTGCGCCTTTATAATATTGTGAACGATCGCCAGCCCCAGTCCCGTACCGCTTTGCTTGGTCGAAAAATAGGGTTCGAAAATGTGAGGCTGGTCTTTTGGGGCGATGCCGTGGCCGGTATCGCCGACCTTGATGGAAATGCCGTCTGTCACGGCGGCAACCGTCACGGTCAGTCGTCCGCCGGCGGTCATGGCCGCCAAGGCGTTGAGATAAAGATTCAGCATCACCTGACGCATCTTGTCAATATCCATGACGGCTTCCAGGTCCTCATCAGAAAAATCCAGGCGCATCGCCACATCAGCGTCGCGATACTGTTGCTCCACCAGCCTGAAACTGTCGGCAAAAAAATCGCGTAGCGCCACGCTCTGGAAATGCAGTTTGATGGGGCGCGAGAATTCCAGCAGCTGCCCCACCACACGATTCAGGCGGTCGACCTCCTGGATCATGATATCGGCGACATCCTGATCCTGATCGCTATCCTGGTATTTCTGCTTGAAATAGGTGGCGAATCCCTTGATCGAACTCAAGGGGTTACGGATTTCATGGGCAACTCCCGCGGCCAGCCGCCCCACCAGCACCAGGCGGCGATTCTTTTCCAACGCCTGCCGCAGGGCATGAATCTCGGTGAGGTCCTTGAAAAGGACCACCTGACCAAAACGGTTGCCGGTTTCATCATTCAAGCCAGTGGCACTGACGTCCAGGGGAATCCGGCGGCCATCGGCCATGGAACAAAAAAGCTCCGTCTCCATCGGCTCCGTGGAATCAGCAAGAATCTGGGAAAGCGCCGCCGGCATGACCGCATCATAGGGACGACCAATGGTTTTGGTCGCTTCCAGCCCCAGGGTCGCTGCAGCCACCGAATTGAGGGTGGTCACCCGGCTATCCCGGTCCACGGCCACCAGGCCGATGGGAATACGGGCCACCAGACTGTCGGAAAAGGCCTGAACCTGAACCAGGGAACTTTGCGCGGCACGGTAATTCTGAGCCAGGAAAAGTAGCATGACCCCGGCGCATCCCACCAGCAGCAGCACAATGGCCATCACCACGGTATGCCGGATGTCCGCGGCCCGCGCCGCATCCAGGTCGTCCGATCGAAAGCCGACAAAAATGACCATCGGCGGCGCTGTGGGTATTTCCATGGGCCGCTCTGCATGGGACATCATATGGCCCCAACGCATGGGGCGTCTGGCCAGGGGGGCGAATTTGCCGTAAATTTCAAAAAAAGCATTTCCGTCGCCCGAATCGTGCCGACGCCAGGCCAGTTCTCCTGACGTGTAAATGGCAGCCAGGTCCAAATCGGTCCCGTACCGGGATCCCACCTTTTCCCCCTGACTGTGGGCCACCACCGTCCCGTCGAGGCGCACGATCACCAGATGGGCAATATCCTCCTGGGCCGCTGTTTCCACCAGCAGGCGCTGGAGTTGAAATCCGCTGCCGTGCCCGCCGCGCATGCCGATACGGGTGCCGGCCTCAAAGGAGCGGATCAGGGCAGCTCCTTTTTCGGTCATCAAACGGATACTCTCCCGTTTCTGACGATTGATGTTTTCCATCGTCATCATGGCCACGATGGGTAAAAGCACCGCTACGGCGCCAAGAATCACCCACGGTGAAAAGCCGGATAGCAGAACCTTATAAGTGGTATTTTTCGGCATCATTCATATTATGGCATACAAAAAACCGGCCATTCTTTCGAAACCCCATAAAGATCCAGGGATAAGGCCTGCGAGAAACCGATGGTGCCGATCGGTATCCCAAACTGGTACCGAACGACCCGGTTTCTCCCCGACACCTGGTTCGTTTCTAACCAGACCAATATCACCATTATCGTGCATACGATCCCCGAGTCAACTTTGTTCTATAATTTTCTGCTTTAATTTTAAAATATTATGTCTATTTTGAACAAAGCTGACTGAACCTGGCATTTAGGTTGCTTTATCAGTGATCAACACGGGAAACGATATCGCCCCTTAAACCCAAACGAACCAACGACCATGCGAAAGGAGTTTAACATGAAAACCAACACGATCCGCACCGCCGTCATCAGCATCGTGACGATCGCCGTCATCGCCGTGGGCACCAACGCCTTTGCCGGCAAAGGGTATCGGGATGACAACCGGCGCGGCTACGGCAGGGGATACAACTGTCCGTACGCTGATGAAAACGCCCGCCTGACCGATGAACAGCGTGAGCAGCTGGACAACGAACGCGAGGCCTTCTTCAACGCCACCAAGACACTGCGCCAGGATCTTTACGCCAAGCAGATGGAACTGCGGGCTGAGTTGGCGAAAAAGGATCCGGATGTAACCCGGGCCAGCGCTCTGCAGAAAGAAGTCTCAAAACTGAACGCGTCGCTGAGTCAAAAGCATCTGGAACATATTATCGCCGTGCGCAAGATCAATCCGGATGCCGGACGGGGTTTCTTCGGAAGTGGCCGCGGGATGGGTTATCACGGCATGGGATATGGTGCCGGCATGGGCCACGGACGAGGCATGGGCTACGGCCCCGGCTATTGCCAGCAATAGCATCGATCGAGCAGCCAATTGAAGTCGACAAGCGCCGGGCGCTACCGCCCCGGCGCTTTTTGCGTTGATGGGGCAAGGAAATGCAGACAAGAAAGTTGCCTTCTGGATGCCGGCATGATTTGACTGGCGGGGAAAAAATCTGATAATGCCCGAAATATTTCCAGAAGGAGACCCATTGCCCATGGAGGGGCTATATCAGCGATCCTACTTTTTCGATGCCGGCCTCCGGTTCGCCTGCCAGTGCTGTGGCGACTGCTGTACCGGAGCCCCCGGGATCGTCCGCGTCACACCAGCCGAAATTGACCGTATCGCCCATTACTTGGGTGTCAAGGCGACTGACCTAAAAAGCAGCCATCTGGCCCCTTGGGAAGGTGGGCACCGCATCAGGGAGCGAGCGGACGGTCGTTGCCTCTTTTTCGAGGCCGGTTGTCGCATCTACGCGGTACGCCCCAGACAATGCCGAACCTTCCCTTTCTGGTTCACCAACCTGCGCAGCGAGGCCCGCTGGCAGAAAACCTGCCGAGCGTGCCCGGGGATCGGCCGGGGGCGGCTGTATACAAAAACCGAGATTCTGGATCTGCTCGCCGGTGACGACTGAGGCTGCCTTGTCCCGGCATGAAAGGCGCCGATGCCCAACGCCCGTAACACACCATCCCCGAACGACGGACTCCGTTGGCCGGATTTGATTTCCGGCACGCTCATCCAACGCTACAAACGCTTTCTGGCCGACATTCGCCTGACCAACGGCAAAACCGTTACCGCGCATTGTCCCAACTCGGGTAGCATGCGCGCCTGCTGCGAGCCCGGCCGGCCAGTCTACCTGTCCGTGCACGACAACCCCAGACGCAAACTCAAATACACATGGGAGTTGATCGAGATGCCAACCTCCCTGGTCGGCGTCAACACCCAGGTCCCCAACCGGCTGACCGCCAAGGCCATTGCCGACGGAAACGTCGATGAACTGGCAGGCTATACGTCGGTCAGGCGCGAAGTGAGAGTCGGCCAAAATTCACGGATCGACATTTTGCTCGAATCGCCGGACCGCCGGCCCTGTTATGTGGAAGTGAAGAACTGCACCCTGGTGGAAGCGGGCCTGGCCACCTTTCCCGATGCCGTGACCCTTCGCGGGCAGAAACACCTCGTGGAACTCCAAACCCTGGTCGAAAGGGGTTTTCGCTGCGCCATGTTTTTTTGATCCAACGCATGGACGCCGACCGTTTCGCACCGGCAGATGCCATCGACCCGGACTATGGCCAAAAGCTCCGAGAAGCCGCCGCAAGAGGCGTGGAAGTCGTGGTCTACGATGTGCGCATCGATAAGAACCGTATCCGTTTGAACCGGCCGATTCCCTACGACCTCAATTTTTTTGCATCGTAATGGCACTGCAATAGAAATATTTTAAATTTGAAATACGTTATTTTTTAAGCTATTATAACGCACGATGATTATGCTTGGCCAATGCGGTGCCGACGCTGGCCGATCAGATATATAGCACTTCCCCCGAAATGGCAGAAGGACATAAAAATGAATATCAACCCCCACGGTGATGCATCGCATTGCCGGACGGTGCTTTTGGTGGATGATGAAAAAATGGTTCTGGAGGTGGGCAAAGCCATACTTCAGCGTCTGGGGCATCAGGTCGTGACTGCCCTGAGCGGCGAGGAGGCCATCGAGCAGTTCAATCAGTACCGGGAATTCATTGGTTGTGTGGTCTTGGATCTGACCATGCCGGGCATGGACGGCAAGGCAACCTTCACCGCTTTACGCGAATTGAGCCCCCATCTGCCGATCATCCTCGCCAGCGGATTGAGCGTCGATCAAGTGATGAGCCAATTTGAAAGCGACTCACCCGCGTCGGTAATTCAGAAACCCTACCAGATAGCCGACCTTTCCGCAAAGATCGAAGCCGTTTTCACCAAGGATGCGTGAACAGCCCCGCCAAAACACACACGTCAAGCTCCGGCAATGCGCGCCACAGGTATCCCCATATACGCTCAGACATCGAATTTTGCTTTTATTTTGAAAACATGGGTGGCCGGCAAATTGAGTATTCGTGTCACACCGGTCTTGCGGGCAATCATCGACAGGTTCTCGACGATGCACGTCATGGATGGCGCAATAAAAGTAAACCACACATTGTAGGCATTTTCCCGCAGGTAATTATGGGTGACACCGGGGAAGGTGTTGACCGTCCGAGCAAACAGCTCCAACTTCTCTTCGGGTACCTTTGCCGCACACAGGGTGCTCACGAAACCCACCTTGCCGGGAACAAAATTGCCGCCAATCCGACGGATGAGGCCACTCTCCTTAAGCCGCGCAACCCGTTCGATAACAACGGCCTCAGATGCCTGCAGCTCCTCACCAATGACCGCGAATGGCTGCGGGGAGAGGGGAAAACGGGTCTGAATCCGATTGAGGATAGCCTTGTCCAGTTCGTCCAGCACGATTTCCATACCGACACCTTTCATACTTTTCCGTAGCTGTGCAACCCGGGTAGAAGGTTGACCCCGAAATAGGTAAACAACACTGCGGAAAATCCCAAAACGGAAAGATAGGCGATCTGCTTTCCCTGCCATCCGCGCATCAGTCGGGCATGCAGCAGCGTGGCATAGACAAACCAGGTGATCAGCGACCAGGTTTCCTTGGGGTCCCAGGACCAGTAGCTGCCCCATGCCGAGTTGGCCCAAACCGCGCCGGTGATGATTCCCGCAGTGAGGAACAGGAAGCCGAACAACACCATCCGATGGGTCAATTCATCAAGCACCTCGAGACGCGGGATGTGGCCAAGGATACCCGACGTTTTCTCTGGGTTGCGCGCCTTGATCAGGTACATGATACTGACGCCGAAGGCGACGGCAAAGGCGGCATAGCCGAAAAAGCAGGTGGCCACGTGGGCGATCAGCCAGTTGCTTTTCAGGGCCGGCACCAACGGTTGGATACGGTCACTGATATTCGGCGACAGGGATGCGTAGGCCATGGCCAGGAAAGCGATGGGGGTGACAAAGGCGCCGATCAGCGCTTTCTTGTACTTAAGCTCCATGAAGAGGTAGATCAGGCCGGCGGTCCAGGAAAAGAAGACCAGCGATTCATACAAATTGGAAAGCGGCGCGTGTCCGATACCCATTTGATAGGATTCCACCCAGCGCAACAAAATTCCCATCGTGGTGATCAACACGGCGGCCACAACGATCCAGCGGGCCACCAGGGTCAATCGGGATTTTCTGAAAATCAACGCCGCCAGGTAGAAAAAGGCGGCCAGGCCATAAACGAACGTTGCAATGGAAAGTAACGCTGAACTGCTCATGGTCGGCAACAATCTCCTTTGAAATGGATGGACCGATGACGATCGATGGTTTTGCCTAGGCCTTCGTCATGGTCCCGAAGATTTTCTCAATGACATTCTGCATGGCCAATTTGTTCCGGTTGGTGACACCGGCAAGGATTACCCGGCTGGTCTTCTGACGTCGTTCCAAGACAATGCAGACCTGCTGATGGGAGAGATAAAAGGTCACGAAGCAGCCGGCGATCATCATCACAAAACCAAAATAGACCAGCCCGACGCCGGGATCACGGGTAACCTGCAACCCGGTGTAGTAGCGCGGTTCGGCAGGTTTGGCGGCTGGCCCAGGCATCTCGGGGGAGCCGATTACGGAAATCACCACCGCGCCGCCCCGCATCTTGTCAAAATTGGCAAACTTAAGGGGCAGCAGCACCTCCACCGCCTGCCCGCCAGGAGGGGTGAGAAGGCCCTTGAGCGCCGCCCCCACCGCCATTCCGCGAAAGACCGCGTTGGCTTCGTAACCCACGAGCAGGAATTGGCCCAGCCCCTCGGGGATATCCACCGGCATGCCCACCTTCACCGAACGGGTATAGCTCATCCCCGAGGACTTGGAGGTAAAGCTGAGCGTGTAGCTGTCAGCCGGTCCGGGTGCCGGAGCCGCCGGTCGGGACACCTGCTCGGGCGGCAGCTGTCCGTAGCTGGACTGAAAGATATTGATGCCGCGGTATCGCAGGGGGTCATTGACAATGATATCCTTTTGAAGGACAGGCTTGCCACCCTCCAGAATCGTCAAGGTCGAGCGGTATTCCTTGGGAGCGCCATTCTTGTAGAGGGTCAGGTTGAAGTCATCGCAACGGATTTGAAAATCGAGGCGGTGGAGCGCGCCCGTGTTGCGAATCCGCACCACGTCGGTCGCCTCGCCTTCGGGAATCGTGACAAAGGCTTCAAAGCCGAAAAACGAGCCCACCAGTCCGCCCAGGATGAGGCAGATCACGCTCAGATGGACGATATAAACCCCCAGGCGCGAAAGGCGCCCTTTCTCTCCATAAATGACCGCCCCATCATCGTTGCGAATGACCTGGCAATGTCGGTAGCGATGCGTGATCAGGGTTCATAGACCCGAACCAGGTCGTCCACATCCCGTTTATCGTTCAAGGTACGGGCATCGGCCCGTTTGGAAAAACGCTCCGGCCGAACGATAGGATGACGGTTGAAAATCAGTTTCCAACTGCCTTGGAGCCGATCGATGGAACAGACCACAATGTTGATGGTCAGTAACATCATCAGGCCCTGGAACCACCAGGAGTGATACATATCGAGAAGCCCCAGGACATTGAGCAGTTGGTAGCGAAAGGCACCGTAGGCCTGGATATACGCCTCGGGATTTTGGTTCTGGGGGATCAGTGTCCCGATGATCGACGTGGCCGCCAGGGAAAGCAAAAGCACAATAGTCAGTTGAACCGAGCAAAAGAACTTCCAAAACGGATTCGCAGTCTTCAAAAACGCCTCCAGGCAAAACACTGAGTAAACCAAGCGAAAATGAGCGGCATCGGTGGCGATCGAAGCCACATTGCGTAAAAACCGGCACCTTCTGTCCTGCCGAGCCAGGGCATCGGATGGTCATGACACAACAGTGGGTAAACTAATGCGCGGCGCTGCCGATGTAAAGTCGGCCCCTTTTTTCGCTCTTTACCTTTTTTTTTTGCGCCTTATTTTGACAGAAATGGAAGGCGTATAAAAGCACAAAGTTATCGATTGATCATATGCTCCAAAGGGCCCCAGCATGCGTCCACGAAGGGGTGCTGCCGAGGGGGACCCGCCATCAAAAAAGATTTTCTTTTTACATCTGGCTATGCTAAACAGAACATAATAAAGAGAACATTCCAACGACATGGAGAACGACATGGAAGATTTCGAAACCCTGCTCGAAGGATCGGCCAAAGCCCACGGCCATCTGTGCGCCGGACAGGTGGTGGGCGTTCGCATGGCTATGTTGGGCTGCGATCTCATCGGTCTGGACAACCCCAGCCAGCTCCCCCAAATCAAAAAACTCATCGTCTATGTTGAAATCGATCGCTGTGCCACGGATGCCATCTCTTACGTCACCGGTGTCAAGCTGGGCCGGCGCTCCCTGAAGTTTGTGGATAACGGCATCATGGCGGCCACGTTTGTCAATCTGGAAAGTGGGATTGCCTACCGCATTGTCTCTACGGAATCCTCCCGGGAGCGGATCCATGAATACGCGCCGGAGATCACCGATCCCCGCCAGCAGCAAGTTGCGGCCTATAAAAGAATGCCCGACAATGTTTTGTTCGACATCATGCCGGTTCAGGTGGATGTTCCCGTCCACGACATGCCCGGCCCCACCCGGTTCAAGGTGCGCTGCGAATCCTGCGGCATCATGGTCCGGGACAAGAAAGAAGTCCTTCTCAACGGCAAGGTGCTTTGCCAATCCTGCGCCTATGGCCCCTACTATCAGCAGCTGGAAGCCAACGTACAACAGAAAATCGCTTAATGCCTCAGTAAAGGAACATGGACATGTGCGAAAATTCCCGAAACCGCCAATGGAACGGTGGAATGAACAAAATCAAGGTTGAAGAGGCCATTGGCACGCGCCTGGCCCACGACATCACCGAAGTCCGCCCCGGCGAATATAAGGGCGCGTCCTTCCGCAAGGGGCATAAGGTGGAAGAGACGGATGTCTGCCGCCTCATGCGTCTCGGCAAACGGCACCTCTACGTTCTCGATCTGAACGCGGACCAAGTCCATGAAGATGATGCGGTCGTGGAGCTGGCATCGGCTCTGGCCGGTCCGGGAGTGACGTTCAGCGGGTCCCCCGAGGAGGGAAAGCTGCAACTTCGGGCCGCCTATACCGGTCTGCTGAAAATCAACGTGCAAGCCCTGGAAGACTTCAATATGATCCCGGACGTCATGTGCGCCTCCATGCACAACAACGTGCCGGTCACCAAAGGTCAGATCGTCGCCGGCACGCGGGCCATCCCGCTGGTCATCCAGCGTTCCGTACTGGACCAGGCCGTGGACCTGGCCCGTGAAAAGGCGCCCATTTTCAGCATCAAAGCCTACCATCGCAAAAAGATTCGCCTGATCATCACCGGCAATGAGGTTTATGAGGGATTGATCGAGGATCGTTTCGAGGCGATTGTCAAAGAGAAGCTTTCCGCCTTTGGCGCCACGCTGGAAGAGACGGTGATCCTGCCTGATGACGTCGAAGTCATCGCCGATACGGTCCGCCGCTTTGCCGCCAACGACACGGATATGATCATTACCACCGGGGGCATGTCGGTCGACCCGGACGACGTCACCCGCCATGGTATCCGCCAGGCCGGTGCGGACAGCCTCTATTATGGCGCGGCGGTCCTTCCCGGAGCCATGTTCCAGATTGCCTACATGGGCGATTTGCCCATCGCGGGCATCCCGGCTTGCGGCCTGCACCACAAAACCACGGTGTTCGATCTGGTGCTTCCCCGGCTGCTCGCCGGTGAGCGGCTGGACGACCGCGACTTGGCACACTTTGCCGTGGGTGGCATGTGCCTGGAATGCCCGGTCTGCCGCTACCCGGCATGTTCAATGGGCAAGGCCCGCTGAACACGGCGCGCGCTCGCCATTGCGTTGATACCATTACCGGTTTCCGAGGACTTTCGGGTCAGATCTCGGAAAATGATCCGTTGGCTATTCGTTACCCATGGAACTGAACCAAAAGCTGTTTGATTGCATCGCCGAATCAGCGGCCGCCGTGCATGTTACCCAGGTCTGCATCGGCCTGGGCTACACGGCGGTCACCACCTCGGATGGCGGCATCGGCATCGCCGCCACGGGGATTTCCCTAAACAATTGCATGTCGGGAAATTTCGATATCCCCGACTATGAAGATCAGCCGGCCATGGCGTTGTTGCCGTCGATTTTTTCCGCCGATCCCATGGCCCGTACCATCGCCGTGGCTCTGATCAATGCCCTGAACAACGCAACGGCGTTAAGCCAGCCGCAGGACGTCGGCAACACCATCCTGTTCGATCGTTTCGGCATCCTCTCCGGTGCCCGGGTGGCCATGGTGGGTTACTTTCCACCGCTGGTAAGGTTTTTAGAATCCCATGGCGTGCCGCTGTCGATCGTCGACGATAACCGTGCCATCGGCGACAAACAAAAGTTTTACCGCCAACTTTCCGACTGGGCCGACGTTTTGCTCCTCACCGCTACCAGCATCATCAACAACAGCACCGAAGAGGTCCTCCTGCACGCCGGCCCCCGCCTCAAAGCGGTCATCCTGGGACCGAGCACGCCCATGCTCCCCGTGGCATTCAATCACCTGCCGGTCCACATGCTGGCCGGCACGGCCATTACCGACCTGCCCCAAACCCTTAAAATGGTTCGCCATGGCGGCGGTACCCATTCGCTGAAGACCATCAGCCGCAAGGTGTACCAACTGATCGGTTGACGGATTCGTCTCCGTTAGTATTCCCTCGGCGTCCGATTGATCTGATTCAAGGTA
>NZ_BBCC01000075.1 GCF_001311845.1 Desulfosarcina cetonica JCM 12296
CGCCTGTCGGCCATGCGTGGCCATCAGGTGACGGTGATCGAGACCCGCGGCCGCATTGGTGGACTGCTGGCCCTGGCCGCGCGCGTCCCCGGGCGGTCCGAGATCATGGATGTGATCGATTTTCTCAGTCTTGAGATCGAGCGGTTGGGGGTGACCCTGCGCCTGAATACCGCACTGGACGACGCCCTGCTGGACGCCTTGCGTCCCGACGCGGTCATTCTCGCCTCGGGCAGCCTGCCGGAGATGCCCATCATCAAGGGGCTGTTTACCACCGGCATGGATCTATGTACGGTCGCGGAAGTATTGGACGGAAAGATCACCGGCGACCGGGTGATCATCCTGGGCGGCGGTCAGGCCGGCCTGGTAACGGCCGACTACCTTGCCGAAAAGGGGCGCGAGGTGGCGGTGCTTAACCGCAAGCGCCATTTTGCCGAGGAGATGTCCAGCAATGACCGCTTCTATCTGCGTGAACGCCTCAAGGACGAGCCGGTGCACCTATATAAACAGGTGGCGGTGAAAACCTTTACCGATGATGGGGTGGTGTTTACCAGTGCCGGAGAACCCATCACGCTCTCGGGGTTCGATACGGTGGTGGTGGCCGAGTCCATGACTTCCGTGCGGGATGCCAAGACCATTTTGGACGGACGGGGTTTGGCGGTGCACGTCATCGGTGATGCCAAATCGCCGCGCAACCTGATGCTGGCTCAGAGCGAGGCCGAGGAGGTTGCCAGATCCCTGTGATTTAAGTTTGCGCAAAGGATCGCACCTTCCAACGGAAGAATAGGCGGCAGCCGATCATGGATCGGCTGCCGCCTTTTTTTTTTTCGACGGCTGACGGGCGTCCTTGGGAGTGAATGCTTCCGCATGTTGCCCGCCGTAAAAAAACTTGTCCCCGCCTGATCGTATCGAATATTCTTTTCTTACAATTTGATAGGAACCCATCTCCGCCGGCGTGTAGTCGATCCCTTTTTCACGACGAAGCCGGTAGGCCAGGGTACGGGCCTGTCAATGTCATACTTCATTATCGGTGCAGGCTGATTTGTTTGATGGTTGCTGTATTGGGGGGAAGCAGAATGAACGATGAGAACAAAACCCGAGCCCAGCTGATCGACGAACTGCAGGACATGCGAAACCGTGTGGCCGAGTTGGAACGGAATCGCACTGTTGAGGGTCACGAAAAAGTGCGTGCCGAGGCCCTGAGGGAGAGCGAGGAGCGGCTGCGTTTGGCGCTTGATGCGACCAACGACGGCATCTGGGACTGGGATCCTGGAACCGGCCGGTCCTATTTCAGCCCGCGCTACTACACCATGCTGGGGTATGCACCGGACGAATTCCCCTCCACGTACGAAAGCTGGCGGCGATTGATTCACCCCGATGATGTGGAAACGGCCGAAGCATCTGTGCGGCGCGCTCTGGAAGAACGTGTACCCTTTGCCGTTGAATTCCGGATGAAGGCTAAAAACGGAGCGTGGCTCTGGATCTTGGGCCGGGGCAAGGTTGCCGAACTGGATGCCGAAAGAAAGGCGGTTCGCGTGGTCGGGTCTCACACGGACATCACCGAGCATAAGCGGACGGCGGAGGCGCTTGAAAAACGGATTGTGGCCTTGACACGGCCGCTGGAGGATGTGGAAGGCATTGCCTTTGAAGATTTGTTCAACCTATCCGATATCCAGCACCTTCAGGACCTGTATGCCGAGGCCTTTGGCGTGGCGGCCCTGATTACCCGCCCGGACGGCACCCCGATCACGCGGCCAAGCAACTTCACGGTTCTGTGCAGCCAGTTCATCCGCAATACCGAAAAGGGAAACAAAAACTGCACAATTTCCGATGCGTTGATTGGACGGCACAATCCCGCTGGTCCCACCATTCAGCCCTGCCTGAGCGCCGGTTTATGCAACGCGGGGGCCAGTATCACCGTTGGTGGGCGCCATATCGCCAATTGGCTGATCGGCCAGGTCCGCAACGAGAACCAGAAAGAAGAAGAAATCATGGCCTATGCCCGTGAACTCGGCGCGGACGAAAGCGCCTTTCGCGCCGCTTATCGCCAGGTGCCCGTAATGTCCCAGGCACAGTTCGAAAGAGTCGCCAATGTGGTGTTTGCTATGGCCAATCAGCTTTCCCTGTCGGCCTATCAAAACGTTCAGCAGGCGCGGTTCATCACCGAAAGGAAACAAATCGAGGAATCCTTGCGCCTGACCCAGTTCATTTTCGACAAGGCCCCTATCGGCATCTGGCGGATGGGACCAACGGGCGAGGTCCTCGACGTCAATGAAGCGGCTGCGCCAGCCTCGGTCACAGCCGGGAAGCGCTCTGCCGCATGAGCGTCTTCGACTTCGCCCCCGGATTCGATACCGGGGATTGGGAAAACGGCACTAACCAGCTGAATGAGACGGGGACCAAGATCACCGAGGCCTTCCACCAGCGCAAGAGCGGCGAGGTTTTCCCTATCCAGGTCCTTGAAAAGCTGGTGCGTTTCGAGGATCAAGAGTACCGTCTGGCGTTTGTTCAGGACATCACCGAGCGTAAAAGAACCGAGAAATCCCTGCGCCTCGCCCAGTTCATCATCGACAACGCCAACATCGGTATCCATCGGATCGATTCGGTCGGTCGCATCATAGAGGTGAACCGGAAAGCTGCGCAATTGCTCGGTTACACCAAGGAAGAGCTGGAATCGCTGACCATGCTTGATATTGACCCCCTGGTTGCCCGTAAATCCTGGGAGGGGGAGAATTGGCAGAAATTAACTGCTCTGGGGGCGCGAGATCTTGAAAGGCAACACCGCAGGAAGGATGGTTCTGTATTTCCCGTTGAGGTTCACAGCAACCTATTGGAATATGAGGGACAACAGTATGCTATCGCCTTTGTCCAGGATATCACCGAGCGTAAACAAACCGAGGAATCCCTGCGCCTGACCCAATTCATTTTCGACAAGGCCCCCATCGGCATCTGGCGGATGGGACCAACGGGCGAAGTCCTCGACGTCAATGAAGCGGCCTGCGCCAGCCTCGGTTATACCCGGGAGGCGCTCTGCCGCATGACCGCCTTCGACTTCGCTCCCGGATTCACCCCCGGTGATTGGGAGATCGAAACGACCCGGTTGAACGAGGCTGGCGTGATTACCGCCGAGGCCTTGCACCAGCGCAAGGGAGGTGAAATCTTCCCGATCCAGGTTATCGGTAAACTCATGCGGTTTGAAGGGCAGGAGTACCATGTGGCTTTTGTCCAAGACATATCGAAGCGCAAACAGAATGAAGACGCGCTACGGGAGAAGGATCGGTTGCTTCATGATATCGGCAAGCTGGTCAGGATCGGTGCGTGGAAATTCGATGTCGAAACCGGCAAGGTAACAACGACCGAGGAAGTGGCGCGAATATACGATTTTGAACCGGTTCAGGACTTGAGTGTCGCAAAAGGCTTTAGCTGTTATCATGGCGCAAATCGAGAAAAAATGGAACATGCCTTCAATGAATTGGTTGCGCACGGCACCCCCTATGATCTGGAGCTTGAGATAATCTCGGCCAAGGGAATTCGCAAGTGGATACGAACCATCGGCTCCCCTGTAATGAAGGACGGGCGTATTGTTCAGGTACAGGGATCCTTCCAGGACATTTCCGAGCGCAAGCAAATGGAACAGGCGTTAAAGGAAAGTGAGCAGCGGTTGGATCTGGCCCTGTCGGGCGCCAACGAAGGCATCTGGGACTGGCGGATGGATGAAGATATCCTGTACCTGGATTCCCGCTATTACACCATGGCCGGGTATGCGCCCAACGCGTTTCCAGGTGTATATGGTGAGATCTTAAAGCGCATTCACAAAGACGACGTTGAGCACGTGAAATCGGTTAACGACCGGTATCTGGCCGGCGAACTGGATTCCTTCGAAGTGGCGTTCAGATTTCTGCGCCAAGACGGCAGCTATATGTGGATTCAGGCCAAAGGGAAGATTGTCGCCTGGGATGACGAGGGAAATGCCGCACGATTTATCGGTACCAACGCCGATATCACCGCGCGCAAACAGGCGGAAGAGAATTTGCGTAAGCATGAACGATTGCTCACCAATATCCTGGAATCCATGAGTGAAGGTGTCTTTGTGCTCGACAGTGACTTTAAGGTCACGATTTACAACAGAGGCATGGAAGTCATTACCAATGTGCCAAGGGCGTCGGTTATCGGTAAACGCCCCTGGGAAGCGTTTCCCCATATTAGAAATTTGCCGGTTGAGGAAAATATTCGTAATGTAATGAAAGGCGAGGTGGCCGCGGCCGTAAAGACGACCCACCCGCATAATCCCAATGTGTGGTCTAGAGACAGCGTTTCCTCCATCAAAGATGCCGATGGACGGGTTGTCGGCGTGGTTGGTGTGCTCACCGATATCACCCGGCAAAAGCAGGCCGAAGAGGAGCTGCGCCAATTGCGCAACTATCTTTCCAATATCATTGATTCCATGCCCTCCATACTCGTGGCCGTGGACCGTGACGGCAAGGTGACCCAATGGAATCGCCAAACGGAGAAAACCACCGGATTGAGTTTCGAAAAGGCCCGTTCTCAACCCCTGGCCAGGGTGTTTCCCCGATTGTCCGGTGAAATGGATCGTATCGGCGTTTCCATCCGGGAACGCCGGGTGATTAGTTCCCCCAAAGTCACATGCAAGTTGGACAATGAAATCCGCTATGAAGACATCACCATTTTTCCCTTGGTGGCCAATGGGGTGGACGGTGCCGTGATCCGGTTGGACGACGTGACCCAACAGGTGCGGCTTGAGGAGATGATGGTTCAGAGTGAGAAAATGCTTTCCGTGGGCGGTTTGGCGGCGGGCATGGCCCATGAGATCAACAATCCGTTGGCCGGTATCCTGCAAAGCGTGTCGGTCCTGGAAAACCGTCTGCTCGGTGACCTGCCGGCCAACCACAAAGCCGCCGAAGCCGTGGGAACGACCCTTAAGGCCCTCCATCACTACCTGGTAATGCGCCACCTACCGGCGATGATTGAGAATATCCGCGAGTCCGGAAACCGTGCCGCCGCCATCGTCAGAAACATGCTCAGCTTTGCCCGCAAGAGCGACCGGGTGGTCTCCGACCAGGATTTGGGCGTTCTTTTGGATCAAACCATCGACTTGCTGCACACCGATTACAACATGAAGAACCATTATGACTTTAAACATATCCAAATTGTCAGGGAATATGACCCGGCGGCACCAAAGGTTCCCTGCGAGGCCAGCAAACTCCAGCAGGTGTTCATGAACATTCTCAAAAACGGTGCTCAAGCCATGGCTGGCGTGGCGGACGCGGCTTTTCTGCCGACCTTTGTGCTGCGGGTTCAAGATGACGGGGCCTGGTTGCGGGTGGAGATCGCGGACAATGGTCCGGGCATGGACGAGAAGACCCGCCGGCGTGTTTTCGAGCCCTTTTTCACGACGAAACCGGTAGGTCAGGGCACGGGCCTGGGCCTGTCGGTGTCATACTTTATTGTTACCGATGATCATGGCGGGGAGATGAGCGTGCATGGGGCGGTCGGCAGCGGTACCTGTTTCGTGATCCGGCTGCCCAAGACGGGGAAAACCTGAATGCCGTTAATCGTCTCCCAAAATCACACCTCACCAGAGGTTCCTTGCCTCGGAGTAATGCCATGAAATCCCGCATCCCCCTAAAAAGGAAGCGGGGGGCGGTCGGCAAACGGCTTCCTCGATGTTTGAATGGGACGGCATCAAGATGTTGGGAACGGTGGTGAAAATGACGCCGGTGGACTGGAAGGTTTTGGTCACCGTTTTCCAGGAGGCGTTGCTGTGGGCGTAAAAACGACAATGAACGGGTACCCTTTTTCCCCAATTGATGAACCCCGAAGTTGAACCATGGATCGTGCCGGCACTCACGGGGGGTAACGGGCTCACAATCCGGTGCGGCGAGGCTGGCAGGATGCGAACGAAGGGGCCATGGGGAATCGGGAGGACCCGCTTCCCCTCCCGCTTCCCCATTATGACGGGGCTCAGACCTTGAACTGATCGACCATCTGTTTAAGGCTCTCGGAAAGCTTGGAGAGCTCCTGGGCGCTCAAGTGGACCTGGCCGCTGCTGGTGGACATCTCGTTCATGGAAAAGCTGACCCCGGCGATGTCCTTGGAAATCTCGACGGCCACGGAAGAACTTTGATTGACGTTTTCGTTGACCTCCTGGATGCCCTGGGACGCTTGGCTGACATTGGTGGCGATATCATTGGTCGCCGCCGATTGTTCCTCGACGGCCGTGGCGATGGTGGCCACGACATCGTTGACGTCCCGAATCACCTCGGTGATTTCGGAAATCTGGTCCACCGTGGTGGTGGTGGTCCCCTGGATGGCTTCAATCTTGTCTTTGATATCCTGGGTTGCGGCAGCGGTCTGCTTGGCCAGTTCCTTGATCTCGTTGGCCACCACGGCAAAGCCCTTGCCCGCCTCGCCGGCGCGGGCGGCCTCGATGGTGGCATTGAGCGCTAACAGATTGACCTGCTCACTGATGTCGGTGATGGTCTCGATCACTTTGCCGATGGAATTGGCTGCCACGCCCAATTGATCCATGTTGGTGGAAGCGCTGGTGGCCTTGTGGGCGGCATCGTCGGAGATGCCGCGGGCCTTTTCGGCGTTGCGCGCGATTTCCCCGATGGTGGCGGACATCTCTTCGGCGGCCGTGGCCACCATGTTGGTGTTGGTTGAAGATTGCTCCATGGCGGCGGCCACGTTGTTCATGTTGGCGCTCATCTCCTCGGCAGCGGCGGAGACGGTGTTGGATTTGTCCGTAACGGTCTCGATACCCTGGGTCATCTGCTCGGAGATGGCGGAGAGTTCCGTGGATGAAGCGGAGAGCGTCTCGACCCCGCCGGCGATATCCTTGATGATCCCTTGGAGCTTTTCAATAAAAGTGTTGAACCAGCGGGCCAGTTCACCGACTTCGTCACGGCTGGTGACCGGGAGACGCATGGTCAGGTCGCCTTCACCCTGGGCGATGTCCTTGAGGCCGGCCACGGCGGCGTTGATCGGCCGAACGATGGAACGGGCGGAAAAGAGCACCAGAACGCCGACGATCAGGCCGGCTGCGACGGTGACGAGGATATTGGCGTTGCGGATGGCGTGGGCGGTCGCCAAGAACTCATCCTGATTCTGCGTCGCCCCGATGGACCAGCCGTTGATGCCCACCGGCGCGAATCCGGCGATCTTGGGGATGCCCTGGAATACATAGGCTTCCACGTCGGTGTCGCCGGCTTTCATTCCATTGACGATCGCCGCCATTTCCGGGATCTTGCTGAAATTCATCTTAAGGACATTTTCAGCTTTTGGATGGGCGATGCACAATCCCTCGGCATTGGCCATAAAGCCGTAACCAGTCTCTCCGATTTTACGCCCGGATACCATTTCCGTGAAATATTCCGCATGGATCACCAACCCCAAGGCCCCGATGAAGGAATCATTCGCCGCCTGGATGGGAACACACGCGATCACGATGGGTTTGCCGGTACTTTTGGAGACGACCATTTCGCTGACCACGGGGTTGCGGCTCTGCTGAACCTTTCGGAAATAATCCTGATCGGAGATGTCGACGCCCTTGTATTCGCTGCCGTTATCAAGGACGCCGGTGTAGATCTCTCCTTTCGCATCGCTGATAAAAAGCCCCTGATAGTGGTCGCCCATATTGCGAAATTCTCGGCTCAGATCGGTAAAGACCGCTTCGATGGTATCCTGGTTAGCGGCCGTTCCGGAATGGTCAACGGCGGCGCTCATGGCCGTAATGCTTTTTTGGCTGGCCATGGTCCTGGCTTTTTCCGTTTCGGCTGATAGTATCTGCCGGGTCAGACGGGCCAGGTCGGAGGCGATACCAACGGCTTGATGCTCGGAAAGATCCATGAGGGCCGCTTGCGATTTCAAAGCAGAGATGGTGCCGACGATCATCAGCGGGATCATGACGGCCGCAACGCCACCCAGGATCAATCGGGATGAGATGGAGTGCAGGTTAAATTTCATGGGCAATGCTCCTTGGTGTTGGAAATAATAACCAAAATGTCTTGTGACAAAGAATCTTGGGGTCTTTATCGTCTTCTGGCCAGAAGACCTGACGATGGATCCTATGGGGGGAATGGGGGAGGATCCCCCAGGTCGACGGTTGGCAGGGGCGGATTACCGGCTCAGGGAATTGAGATACGTGTAGAGATTGGTTTTTTTATGGGTTAACCCCAGCTTTTCACGGATATTCTTTCGATGCCATTGGATCGAGCTGGGGGAAAGCGCCAATAGATTGGCGATTTCTTTGGTATTTCTGCCTTTTCGGATAAGGTCGGCAACCCGTACTTCCGTGGGCGTGAAGTCCAGGTACTTTGCAAAGATCGTTTCTGAAAACTGGGAAACGATATCATTCAAGTTGGTTTCGATGATGTTCAGATAGGCCCGGGCCTCGACGCTGATGGTGCACTTGCCCATGTCTTCCAGATAGGGAAAGACAAAACGCTTCAGATTGACCAGAATGTTTTCCTCGATGGCCCGTTTTTCCACTTCCCGATGGTCCAGGGAGGCCTTCAGCGCCTGGTTGACCCGTTCGAGATAACGGCTTTTTTCATCGAGCTCCCTTTTCCGCTCCTGCAACATCTGGGTCATCTGCTTGCGATCGGTGATATCCCTGACAATGGCCAGCAGGTGAGGGGTGTCGGCGATTTCAAAACGATTGAGGCTGACCTCGACGTCAAAGGGGGAACCATTTTTGTGGATAAAACGCCATTCGAAGAATTGGGGGCCGGACTGCATCACCAGGGTCTCTTTTTTTGAATCGCATCCACGGACAAGACCCCGTCGGTTTGTTGTTCAGGGGAATAGTCCAATGGCGTTTTGCCGATCATTTCGTTGCGGGAGCGACCGAAAAGGTCCAATGCCCTTTGGTTGCAGTCGATCAAAACAATATCCTTCAGGATGAAGATGGCATCATGGGCCGATTCGAAAAGCTGGCGGTAGCGGGCTTCACTGGAGAGGATTTCCTGTTCGGCAATTTTATGGGCGGTAACGTCCTGGATGGTTTCGATGGCTCCGGTGATGCTGTCATCGCCATCCTTAAAAGGGGCGGCGGTGAAAAAGAGCCACTTGCCGTTTTCCCCCAAGTGAGGGAAAAAATCCTCGCCTTCGAACCCGTTTGCGGTGTGCCGGGCGCTTCTGAATTTGTTCCCGTAAAGCCGGGTCAGCTGGCCCATGCCGCCAGACTTGACCAGGATATCGGCCAGAAGATCGCGGGTCTGGGAATAAAATACCGACCGATGGCGATCCGTGCCGATCACCTCACTGGCAGGAACGCCGGTTAGAATTTCACACGCACGGTTCCAATGGATCACCATGCCCGTGGCATCGATGACGAAAGTGGGAATCGGGCTGCCGCTCAGGATTTTGGCCAGTTGTTGGGCGTCCTGCTCCCGTTGGGCCACTTCCTGCTTCAAGGCGGCATGGGCGCTTGCCATGGCGGCTTCGCTTTGATTTTGCCTCAGGCGGCTTAGGCCCACCTCGCCGATCATTTCGGCAAACTGTTTGAGGTATTCCAACGTGAGGGTCACCCGCGCTTTGGAAACGATGGGCACCTCATCTAAAGCCTGGAGATAGGCATCTTCGTCGTACCCCCATTGCCCTGCCCGGTGCTTGAAGTCGGCAATGGTCTGGGGGGTGAGGGGCTCAAAAAGAATTTGGCCGGCATAAAGATCCGCCATGTACTGGCCGTCAATCACGATGGGGGTCGCGGCATCGATCAGGCCATGGGGACACCGATAGACAAGCTGCTGCCTGCCATTCGCCAAATCCTGATGGGTCTGGCAATTGCTCTGGATGCACTGCTTTGCGGAATCCGGATGCTTGCGATGAAAATCCGAACAGATGCGCTGCCAGCCGGAACTGACCAGGATCGTGCCATCCTTGTCGATGATGGCGGTGGATATGCCGACGGCCGAATAAAAGGAATCGAATAGCCCCTGCAGGCGATCTACGTTGATGATTTGGCCTAAAATGAGATCCATGCGCCGTCCTTCGTTGAGAAACCATGGAAAAATAACCGCATCCCCATCGTCGAACGGGATACCTCCTCCAGTGGGTTGGCAGGATTTCGTTAGCCGGTGGTTAATGCTATTCTACCGCTTTGCTGACGATCCTGTAAATAGCCCGTAAAATCACCTGGTCGGCGGCAATCCCCTGGCGTGCAGCCCGCCGGTCGGGGCGCGCGGATGGATGCGTCCAAAAAAGACGGCGCGAATGAAGCCATTCGCGCCATGATATCGACAGAAAAGACGGGGTTTACTTCTCGATTTTCCGGTTGCCCGAGTATTTGAGGGCCGCGGCGATGAAACTGCGGAACAGGGGATGCGGGGTCATGGGGCGCGATTTGAATTCCGGATGAAACTGGCATCCCAGGAACCAGGGATGGTTTTCGATCTCCACGATTTCCACCAGTTCACCCGATGGCGCCGTGCCGGAGATTGTCAGTCCCGCCGCTTTCAGGGGCTCCAGATAGGCGTTGTTGAATTCATAGCGGTGGCGATGGCGCTCGGAAATGGCTTCCGTGGCATAGGCGCGAAAGGCGATGCTCTCCTTTTCCAAGTGGCAGGGATAGGCCCCCAGGCGCATGGTTCCGCCCTTGTCGGAGTGGACATCGCGCCGCTGGACCGTGCCGGACTTGTCGTCGAACCACTCTTCCATCAGGTAGATCACCGGGTGGGGGGTGGCCAGATCGAATTCCGTACTGTTGGCTTGCTCCAGCCCGGCCACGTGACGGGCGAATTCGATGACGGCGATCTGCATGCCCAGACAGATACCGAAGTAGGGGATGTTGTTCTCGCGGGCATACTGGGCCGCGCAGATCTTGCCTTCCACACCCCGTGAGCCGAAACCGCCGGGTACCAGAACGCCATCCACGCCTTCGAGGCTCAGGCTGCAGGTGTTTGCGTCGATGGTTTCCGAATCCACGAATTTCAGGTTGACCCGGGTCTGGTTGGGGATGCCGCCGTGGATCAGGGCTTCGTTGAGGCTCTTGTAGGATTCGGTGAGATTCACATACTTGCCCACGATGGCGATGGTGACCTCATACTTGGGTTCTCTGAGGCGTTTGCACAGGGTCTCCCAGTCCTCCAGGCGCGGGGCGCGGGTCCAGATATTGAGCAACTCGACGATCTTGTTGTCCAGCCCTTCCTCGTGAAAGCATAGGGGGCACTCATAGATGCAGTCCACATCCTTGGCGGTGATCACGGCGTCCGTATCCACATTGCAGAACATGGCGATCTTGCCCTTGATGTCGGGGCTGAGCAGTCGGTCGGTGCGGCAGAGCAGGATATCCGGCTGGATACCGATGCTGCGCAACTCCTTGACGCTGTGCTGGGTCGGTTTGGTTTTTACCTCGCCGGCGGTGGCGATGTAAGGCACCAGGGTCAGGTGGATGTAAATGACATTGTCTTTACCCGCGTCGGTGTGAAACTGACGGATGGCTTCCAGAAAGGGGAGGCTTTCAATATCGCCGATGGTGCCGCCGATCTCGACGATGACCACGTCCACGCCATTGGATGCCTTGCGGATACTGTCCTTGATTTCATCGGTGATGTGGGGGATGACTTGCACGGTGCCACCCAGGTATTCGCCCTGGCGTTCCTTGGTGATCACGCTGTGATAAATCTTGCCCGTGGTGTAGTTGTTGTCCTTGCCGAGTTTGGCGTGGGTGAACCGTTCGTAATGCCCCAGATCCAGGTCGGTTTCCGTGCCGTCATCGGTGACGAAGACCTCGCCGTGTTGGAAGGGGTTCATGGTCCCTGGATCGACGTTGATGTAAGGATCCAGTTTCTGAATGGTTACGGTAAGCCCCCGGCTTTCCAGAAGCGCGCCGATGGAGGCCGACGCCAGACCCTTGCCCAGGGATGAGAGAACACCTCCGGTAACAAAAATATACTTCGTATCATACCCCATAGAAAAACCTCAGCCGTTCTTGTTTTTTCCCGGTTGTCCGGGCTGTTTGGGATGGGTTGTCGAGAATTGTGAACGTGGACGCCTGGTTGCAAGCGAAGGCGATCGATATTCGGCAAATGCGCGATGCGACCGTTGATTTGTGCCTGGCTGTACCATATTTGCCCGGTTTGTAAAACCGGTGACGCAAAATATTTTCTGCCTCCCCCATGGGGGCGTGTCGTTTTGGGTGGTTGGGTCGACATCCGGGGTGGCGAATCGATCCAAAGATCCCGTTTGGCGGGTTACCCGGCCTTGTCCGAATACCGCTTGCGTGAGTGACATGAAGCGGATGGGATCGTCGTGGCCGACCGGACAGCCATGATCGGGCTGCCCGTATCGGTCCTTTTTAGCCTCATCCCTGTTCATCCGGGAGTCTTTTTAAGCGTTGTCGTCGTCTCCGATGAAGATATCCTGGGCAAAGCGGGCGCCCTTGCCCAGTGCCTCCTCGATGCGGATCAACTGGTTGTATTTGGCGATGCGATCGGAGCGTGACAACGAACCGGTCTTGATCTGACCGCTGTTGACCGCCACGGCCAAATCGGCGATGAAGGCATCTTCGGTCTCGCCGCTGCGATGCGAAATCACCGTGGTGTAGCCGGCCTGCTTGGCCATTTCGATGGCATCCAGGGTTTCGCTGACCGTGCCGATCTGGTTGAGCTTGATCAGGATCGAATTGGCGATGCCGTCGGCGATGCCCTTGGCGAAGATCGTGGGATTGGTGACGAAAATGTCATCGCCCACGATCTGAATGTACTCGTCGAGCCGCTCGGTCAGCACACGCCAGTTTTCCCAGTCCTGCTCGGCCAGGCCATCCTCGATGGAGAGAATCGGGTATTTTTCCACCAGGTTCTCGAAATAATCGACCATTTCGACGGCGGTGAGGGTTTTGTTCTCACCCTTGAGCACATATTTTTTCTTGTCGTACAGCTCGCTGGCGGCCACATCCAGGGCCAGGCCGATATCCTTGCCCGGTGTGTAGCCGGCGGCGTTGATCGCCTCGATGATAAGGGTCAGGGCCTCCTCGTTGGACTGAAGATCCGGTGCAAAACCGCCCTCGTCGCCAACGCCCGTGCTGAGCCCCTTGGATTTGAGGATTTTCTTCAGGGCATGGAAGGTTTCCGCGCCCATCTGAATGGCCTGGGCCATGGTGCTCGCGCCGAAGGGCACGATCATGAACTCCTGGATGTCCAGGTTGTTGGTCGCATGGGCGCCGCCATTGACCACGTTCATCATCGGAACCGGCAGGATTCTGGCGTTGACGCCACCCAGATACCGGAACAGGGGCAGGCCGAAGGCATTCGCCGCGGCCCGGGCGGCGGCCATGGAGACGCCCAAAAGGGCATTGGCGCCGAGCTTGGATTTGTTGGCCGTGCGTCCAGAGCCAGCATGCAGGCGTCCAGGGCCAATTGGTCCGAGGCGTCCATGCCGCGAATTTCGTTGGCGATGGTGGTGTTGACATTGTTGACAGCCGTGACCACGCCCTTGCCACCATAGCGTTTGGCGCGGGTATTGCGCAGCTCGAGGGCTTCGCGGGTGCCCGTGGAGGCGCCGGAGGGTACCGCCGCCCGGCCGGTAGCACCACAAGCCAGCGACATTTCCACCTCCACGGTGGGATTCCCCCGGGAGTCCAGGATCTCTCTTGCTTTTACGTCGATAATTTCCGTCATTGTTTTTTTGCCCCCATTGGTTGGTTTGCCCGAACGCCACCGGTCCTGCCGCTGACGGGCATGAAGGTTTTAATTGAAATAATTATAATTGGTTAGAACGATAATGGAGCTTGCTTGACCGGCAATTTGCCGCTTGACAATTTGTCGGCAAATGTTACTCTGCTTGCCGGGTGATGTCAAGAAATTGGCCACCTGCGATCCGGGTAATTGCATTTGGTCCCAATATGGAAAACCTTGCCATGAAAGTAAACGATTTATACACCACCGCCCATCTTTTCGTGGCTGCCGTACGGGTGCTGGATGATCAGGACGGCGCGCCCCCGGCCCTGGAGGCGATTTGCCGTCTGCTCAACTATTCCGACGAGAAGGGCAGTTACCTGCTCAACCGGTTGAAGGAACTGGGAATTGTCGACATTGTGAAGAGCGGTTTCAACGATCGCATCGTCGTCGCCAATCACTTGGCTATTGAAGACCTGCCGCGGGATGCCGAGGAGAGCCGCCTGGAACAGGAACTGAAAAAATTCAAGCAGGGCAAAAACGTCATGGAGGAGAAGGTCGCCTCCATCAAGGCTCAGCAGGATCAGAAAAAACAGGATCTGTTTGCCGAGATCGAAAAGAAGCTCAAAAAAAAGATGGAGAAGAAGTAGCTCCCGCAAGTGGGATCGCGGGGGACATGGTCGATACCGAACGTACCATCCGATCCATTGCCGGAAATCGGCGCGCTGTGCGGTGACGAGCGCGTGAAAAAGGCCGGCAACCTCATTCTCGATATTTCCGATAAGATCAACGAACTATAAACCGCTGCTTACCACTGTCCCAAGACACGGACGAAATCATTTTGAGGCCATTGAGCTTGGATAGTAAGTCGTATATGGCACCGACTGTGATCACGCTTATCACTTCCTCAGCCTGCAAAGCATCAAATTCATCTTTAAGCGTAGCTCCCATTTCAGGATGTCTTTTATCTGCGATGGTTAAAAAAATCGCCTCAAGACCATATGACATAATGCGTTTCAAAAGCATTGATTCCCGCGTTTGACGATTGGCATTTTTCTGAATAAGCCATTGAACCGACGTATTAGGGTTGAGCGTGAGTTTTTTGTTTCTATCGAACAGTACAACAATTGTCCCTGCGTCTTTATCCTCTTCAATCGCAAGAGCTTGGACGCTAGTTTTTTTGATGTTCTTTTCGTCGAAAAGCCACGCAGGAACAAATATGTTTAGCGCGGAAATACCCAAGCGACCTTTGTTACTTGCATGGCTGACATTTATCCTCACAATAGGGGCGATTATCAATATTTTCAAAAAAAACCTTCTATTCATCCGCATTGCTAACTCCTATGAAAAGCTAACGAAACATCTCATTCATTAGCAAGTGAAAAATCATGAAATATATCTGATAGTTTTTTTCGTGATTGGTGTTTCATCACAGGGTATGTGTACCAGATAAACAACGGAATGAAGGCAAGAATAGGTGCTAAGACATAAGCCCCACCGAGATAAAATACAATCGCAACAGTTGAGTCGATATTCGGTATAAGGCTCAGTAATGGGGTTAAAGACACCCACCCTATAGAAGATAGTACGCTAATAATAAATCCAATTAAGATTCTTGGTATGGCTTGCAGCCAGGATTTCTTATAAATAATCAAATTCTTGGCATCATACTCTCTCCTTATGGTTTTATGTGTCTTTTCCTGTATTAATATCGTGTCGGGTAGACGACTATTTTGTGCTAATTCATTGAGTTCCCAGTTGATTGCGTTTGATTGCGTGGTAGTATCGATCACAATTAATCTGGCCGACTTGATTAACTTTTGAACAGACTCTTTCCAAGTATCGTGATCAGCGGTTAAGAATATTGCCAAAACGTTTCGGCGTTTCCACAACTTCAACCCCGATAAGCCAATCATCCAAGGGTTCCAATCTCTGGAGCTTGATGGCTTCGGCACCAGGAACACTAACGGTAAATTAGCTGGCAGGGATCTAAGGATACCCTCTACGCCAACTCGGTCGGCGAATGAAGAGAAACGACGCAAGAAAAGAACAAACGGCCTATCAAATAATAAATTCTGGTTACGATGTAATTTTGTGATATATAAAACTGCTTGGTAAGTGGACACCAAGACTGCTATTGGAATAAGAAACCAAAAAAATTTTACCGCTATAGGCAAAGGTCGAACTCCGCCAAAGGGGGTGGGTAAGTTTATTAGTATAATTCGTTCTATCAGAAGAGCAGATAGCATAATTATGGTTGGAAGGATCCATAATACCAACAAAGAAATAAAAGACTTCCGCCTGTCAAGTCTAAGTGGCATTAATCTGAGTAAAGATCGTAGGAAAATTGGATGCATGTAGTAACATAAAACAGCGGCAATTATTGCTGTGGTAATATATAAAAAATATGACGGAGAATAAGTATCTTCTATTTGATTAAGTACCAGTAGTACCGTAACAATAGGCGTGAGCCAAAGCACCGCCAGGGAAGTAAGAGAAAACGGAATAGTAAGAAATCTAAAGTATACAAAAAACTTTAGAGTATCTATTAGTTGTCTCTTGAAATTGGAATGCCTACACATTTTACGACAGCTTTTTTTTGCATTCGCAATAAAAATCCTGGGTAGCGCTTTATCGCAAACCAAGTTCTGGCGTTCTCGATAATTTGGCACATCCCCATGAAGATTGGCAAATCAATCATACCACACATCGACGATCCCTGTAAAAAACAGTGATAGACGGGATTATATAAACTTCCCAAACAATTTACTCGGATACCGGTACAGGCATATGCAACGTCATGGCGCACCCGAAGGTTGTGCTCCCCCAACGTCCATGCAATTTTGTCTGAGTGTTGGTTCGGTCGTTATCTGCCAGCTATCTCTATATTGCCGGAGCCGACGGGTGGGCGCTGTGGTGTCCGGTTACACCATCATCTTCCCCGATTCAGCCAGCTCCACCAGCGCCTGACGGTCCAAAAGGCGAATCTCCGGACCGTCGACCCGGATCATCGCCTGGGCCGACATCTTGGCGAAAATGCGCGACAGGGTCTCGGGGATGGTGCCCAGCAGGCTGGCCAGTTGGCCCTTGGAGATTTCCAGGGAAACGCTGTCGGTGCGTTGTTGCTCCTTGGCCAGATAGATCAAATAAGACGCCAGACGGGAGGGGACCTCCTTCAGGGAGAGATTCTCGATTTGGATGGTGAACTGCCGAAGGCGCATGGAAAGCTCGCCCAGCATGTTCATGGATAGGGACGGGTGACGGGCGATCAGGTCCACAAACGCCTGGCGCGGCAAAAAGAGGATGCGGCTGGCCGCAAGGGCCACGGCATTGGCCGGAAAGCGTGAGCCGGAGAAGACCGGTACTTCGCCGAAGGGGTTGCCCGGTCCGTAGATATGCAGGATCTGCTCCTTGCCTTCCGGGGAGCTTTTAAAAATCTTCACCTGACCGTCGGCCACGATGTAAAACCCATCGGCCGTGTCTCCCTCCATGAATATCGATTCTCCGCGTTTGTACCGTCGGTTCACGGTGATCTGCGCCACCTCGTCGATCTGGGGCCCGGAGAGCCCGTGGAACAAAGGGGTGCTGGATAGAAGTTCGCCTAGGGTGAGCATCCGCGGGTTCACCTTTCTCATTTTTCCCGTTGCATCCATGCATAATGCGGTTACAATAGGTGGCATATCATCCCATTGATCCGCATGTCCGCCACGTCTGGCAGTTGTTGTCCGCTGTTTCACGCCCTGGTTGAGGTTCTCGATTTTTTTGATGTCCACTGCCTTTTGGCCATGTTTCTTGATGTAAGTCAAGGCGAAGGGACAGGCGTTGCCGTATAAAGCAAACATAACCCGGGACCATCCGCCTGGCGTAAAAAAATGAAATTCCTTGACCCAGGTCAAGGTCAACGCCAAGGCAAAAGGATAAACCCTGATCAACTGGATTAAAACGTTTTTCACCGGTAGCGATAGCCCGGACGAAGACAGCACCATGAACGCAATCGACATTCCGAATACCCATCATCAAGGAGGTTTCCCCATGTTTTGTTTTCAATGTGAGCAGACGGCCAAAGGCGAAGGATGCACCAAAATCGGCGTATGCGGCAAGCAGCCCGAGGTGGCGGCCCTTCAGGATCTTCTCATTTATGCGGTAAAGGGCATTGCCCAGGTGGCGCTGGAAGGGGCCACGGTCAAGGTCAACGACCCGGCCGTCAATGCCTTCACCTGCGAGGCGATTTTTTCTACCCTGACCAACGTGGATTTTGATGCGGCCCGTTTTGTCACCTTGATCAACGATGCGTCAAGCATCGCGAGGCCCTGAAAGCCAAGGTCAAGGCTGCCGGCGGCAACGTGGCCTTTGGCGAAGGCCCGGCGACGTTCATGCCCGCTCCTGACCAAGCCAGCCTGGTGGCCCAGGGCGAAAAAGTGGGCGTCAAGAGCGATCCTTCGGTCGACCCCGACATCCTTTCCCTGCGCGAGCTGATCGTCTACGGCATCAAGGGGCTGGCCGCCTACGCCGATCACGCCCGCATCCTGGGCCAGGAAGACGATCGTGTCTATAACTACATCTACGAAGGCATGGCCGCCACCCTGGACGGTTCACTGGGGGTCAATGACTATGTCGGCCTGGCTTTGAAGTGCGGTGAGGTCAACCTCAAGGCCATGGAACTGCTTGATGCCGGCAACACCGGCACCTACGGCCACCCCGTGCCCACCGCCGTTCCCCTGGGTGCCAAAAAGGGCAAGGCGATCCTGGTGTCCGGCCACGATCTCAAGGATCTGGAGATGATCCTCAAACAGACCGAAGGCAAGGGGATCAACGTTTACACCCACGGCGAGATGCTGCCCTGCCACGGTTATCCGGAACTGAAGAAGTACAGCCATTTCTACGGCCATTACGGTACCGCCTGGCAGAACCAGGCCAAGGAATTCGCTGCCTTCCCGGGCGCCATTGTCATGACCACGAACTGCATTCAAAAGCCCAGGGATTCCTATAAGGACAACATCTTTACGACCGGGCTGGTGGGCTGGCCCGGTGTGACCCACATCAAAGACAAGGATTTCGCCCCTGCCATCAACAAGGCCCTGGAACTGCCCGGCTTTACGGAAGATGCCCCCGGAAAGCAGGTCATGGTCGGTTTTGCCCGCAACGCGGTCATGGGGGTGGCCCCCACGGTGATCGAGGCGGTGAAGAACAAGGCCATCCGTCACTTCTTCCTGGTGGGTGGCTGCGACGGCGCCAAGCCGGGCCGCGATTACTACACCGAATTCGTCGAAAAGGTACCCAAGGATTGCGTGGTCCTGACCCTGCCTGCGGCAAGTTCCGTTTCTTCGACAAGGATCTGGGGGACATCGGCGGCATTCCGCGCCTTTTGGACGTGGGGCAGTGCAACGACGCCTACTCGGCCATCCAGATCGCCGTGGCCCTGGCCGGCGCCTTCAACTGCGGGGTCAACGATCTGCCGCTCTCCATGATCCTCTCCTGGTACGAGCAGAAGGCCTGCGTGATCCTGCTTTCACTCCTGCACCTGGGCATCAAGAACATCCGCCTGGGTCCCAGCCTGCCGGCTTTCATTACCCCCAATGTGCTGGATGTGCTGGTGAAAAACTTCAACATCATGCCCATTGGGACGCCGGATGGGGACCTGAAAGCCATCCTGGGATAAGCCAGGGATTCGAGGTCGTGTTTTTGAGCGGGGGTATCGGGCGTCGCGGTATGACCCATACAGCTTTCTCCCCCTGGCCTTGCCAAAAACACGATCTCAACCCCTGTCATCAGGGAAGACAATACTTACTTTTACGTGTGTAAAAAAATCGCTGCCGGGTTACCGGCAGCCGCCACCCGAAACCCAAAAAATGGAGCGCCACCATGAAATGCCCAGGACAGGATACCCTCTATTGGAAGCCCGGCGCCATCTTTGAGGTGGCATGCCCCGAATGCGGCACCAGCGTCGAGTTTTTTAAGGACGACACGGCCCGCAAATGCCCAAAATGCCAGCACCGGTTCGTCAATCCGAACATGGATTTCGGCTGTGCGGCCTACTGCCAGTATGCCGAGCAGTGCATCGGCACGTTGCCCGAGGAATTCCTGCTCAAGGCCGATGATCTGCTCAAGGACCGTGTGGCCATCGAGATGAAGCGCTATTTCAAGGGCGACTTCAAGCGTATCGGCCACGCCATCCGGGTGGCGCGTTACGCCGAGCGGATCGGCCGCGTCGAGGGCAGCAACCCGGCCGTGGTATTGTGTGCCGCCTACCTGCACGACATCGGCATCGTCCAGGCCGAGAAGAAATACGGCAGCTGTAAGGCTGAATACCAGGAACAGGAAGGCCCGCCCGTGGCGCGCGAGATCCTGGAACGGCTGGGCGCCAGCCCTGCGTTGGTGGCTGAGGTCTGCGATATCGTCGGCCACCATCACCACCCGCGCGATGAAGAAAGCCTTAATTTCAAGGTCCTTTACGACGCCGATGGGATCGCCAATCTGGAAGACAGGAAAAAAGCAAACAAGATCGCCCCGGAGGCAATCGAAACCCTTATCGCGGAGAGGTTTCTTACTGCCGCCGGCCGTGCGGAAGCCCGCAAAACCTTGCTATAGCCTTCAAGATAATGCTCTATGACAATCATCGAAGCTGATGACGCTTCGTTAACATAAAAGAACGGCCCCGATCCAACGGTGGCGGAATAGGTGGTGAACCATGAAAGTGACCCGCAAAATTATCCAAATCGACGAAGAGCGTTGCGACGGCTGCGGCAACTGTGTTCTCTCCTGCGCCGAAGGCGCTTTGAAGATCATCGATGGCAAGGCCAGGGTGATTTCCGATAACTTGTGTGACGGCCTGGGCGCCTGCATCGGCGAATGTCCCCAGGATGCCCTGCATATCATCGAACGCGAGGCCGAGGAGTTTGACGAGGAAGCGGTGGAGAAACACCTCGAAAGCCAGCCGCATGCCGCCGAAGCGGACCAAGCCCTGCCTTGTGGTTGCCCGTCGACCCAGATCCAGAGCTTCGCCCCGGCATCGGACTGCCAGGCGGCCAACGCGCCGCGTACCCAGGCGAAAGGATCGGTCCCATCCGCCTTGACCCACTGGCCTGTCCAGATGCGCCTGATTCCGCCGAGCGCCCCGTTCCTCAAAAACGCCGATCTTCTGGTGGTGGCCGATTGCGTACCGTGGCCTTTCCCTCCCTGCACCAGGAATTTTTGGATGGCAAGGTGGTCATGCTGGGCTGCCCCAAGTTCGACGATGCCCAGGACTATATCAACCGGTTCGCCGCGATTTTCGAAACCGCGGGGATCAAAAGCGTCACGACGGTGGTCATGGAGGTGCCCTGCTGCTCGGGACTGCCCACGATCGTGAAAAAGGGCATGGAAAAAGCCGGGGTGCAGGTGCCGTCCCAACAGGTGACCATCGGCACACGGGGGGAGATCCTGGAGACGCGATAGGGTCGTCCCCGTTCCCGGTTTTTATCCGCATCACCCAAGGGCGAACCGATAACGATAAGGTCGCCCTTGCTCTATTATTCGCCCTTGCGATTCACCGGCCGAGGGGCGCTGCAGCGAAACACGTTTGCGGACTTGCCGTCAGACCGTTTTTCCATTATGACACCACCGTTTGACGGTCACTTGAACGGTGGGGGCCGATGCTTTCCGGTTTTCACCCATTGACCATCCCTTATTCCATCTATTCACCACCAAAGGAGTTTTCTTGTGAGCAGCAGTGCGTTGTCACCGTCCATTAATTTTCTGCGCGGCGTACCGGCCGAAGAGGCCTTGTCGCGCCTGATCCCCATGGCCGCCGCAGGTTACGAAAAGGCCATTTTGCGCTATGGCACCGAGGTGCTGCAGTATGGGCACTTTTCCGGTTTCAAACCCTTGCGCGAGACCATCGCCCGGCAGCACGGCGTCGATCCGCAGCGCGTGATCGTGGGCAATGGCGGACTGGAAGTGATTTCCCTGTTTTTCAAGTCCCTTCCACCGCAGAGCCACATCCTCGTCGAGGAATTGACCTATGATCGGGTCCTTTCCGATGCCCGGCGCTACGGCCACACGGTGAGCGGCGTCCGTCTGACCGACGAGGGCGTTGATCTCGAACAGCTCGCATCCATCGTCGCGGATTCCAATGTCGCGGTGTTTTATGGGATTCCCTTCCACCAGAACCCGACCGGCATCAATTACAGTGAAGCGAACCGCAAGGCTGTTGAACGCATCTGCGCGGATAACCAGGTCGTTTGCGTGTGGGATATCTGCTACCAGGATCTGCGCTATGACGGCAACCTGAACGCCGGTATCGCGATTTCCGATGCGGGACCGATTCTCACGAGTTCATTTACCAAGACCATTTCGCCCGGAACCAAATGTGGCTACATGATCGTTCCCGCAGGGTATGTGGACCACCTGACCCAGGTGATTGCCAATACGCGCATCAACCCGAATTTGCCGACCCAGGCCTTTATCGCCGACTTCATCGAAGCCGGGCCACTATGCGGCGTATCTCGAGGAATTGCGCCAGTTGTACCGACCCCGCATGGAGGCTTTGAACGCGGCGATGCGCACCCATTTCCCGGATGCATTGCCCGCGGACCTTACCGGCGGTTTCTTTGCCACGCTGATGTTCGAGGGGATCATCGCGGATCGTCAGGCGGATTTCATTGCCGCCGCCAAAAAAGCCGGTGTCAATATCGCCGCCGGGTGGGGGGCCGTGGTGCCGGATTTCAAACGGCAATGGCAGGATAGGGGGCTCTTGATCCGCCTCACCTTCCCGGCCTACGAAGCCGAGCGGGTCACCTGGGGCGTCACGCGCCTCAAGGAGATCTTTGAAAGCGCTTTCTGACGGATCGGAGAGGGGGAAGTGCCCGCCGGCGATGGTTTTGAAGTCGGTGGGCACTTGTCTTTTCACCGATGTATTTGTTAGACTGCATTATTTTTCAGGGATGTGACCATTGAACGAAAACAGCCACGCCGAATATCCGATTTTGCTGGCCGATGACGACCCCATCTCCCGGCGGCTATTCGAAAAATTGCTGACCCGGGAAGGCTTCCGCGTGACGGTCGCCGCGGACGGCCGGGAGGCACTGGAACTGTTCCGGCGCCACTTTTTCCCGATTGTCCTGACGGACTGGGAAATGCCCAAAATGGAGGGGCCGGAACTGTGCCAGGCCATTCGCCGGGAAAGCCCCAGCCGGTATGTCTACATGGTCATGATGACCTCCAAGGGCAGCAAGGACGACATCATTTCAGGCCTTGGCGCCGGTGCGGACGACTATCTGACCAAACCGGCCCACCATGCCGAATTGGTGGCCCGCATCAACACCGGAATCCGGATTCTGCAACTGGAAAAGTCACTCAAGGCCGCGGTCGATGAAATCCAGTTGATGTCGGTCACCGACCCGTTGACCAGCGTTTACAACCGCGGATACATCAACCAGCGCCTGCCCGAGGAGATTCAGCGGGCGGTCCGCTACGGACATGAATTTTCCCTTTTGATGTGTGACATCGATCATTTCAAAAAGGTCAACGATACCTATGGCCACCTGGCCGGCGACAATGTCTTGCAGTCTTTTGCCCGCTCCCTGGCGGCGGCCGTTCGCCAGCAGGTGGATTGGGTCGGCCGCTATGGCGGAGAGGAATTTTTGGTGATCCTTCCGGAAACCGATTTCGCCGGTGCCATGGTGCTGGGGGAACGGCTGCGCAGCATCATTGAATCGCTTGGCATTCAGGCGGCCGGGCAAACGATCCGCATAACGGCCAGCTTCGGCATTACCAGCCTGTCGGCGACGCCGCCGAAACCGTCCGTTACTGCGGAAATGCTGCTCCAGACGGTCGACCAGTTGCTATATGGGGCCAAAGCGCAGGGGCGCAACCGGGTGCTGGGGCGGGTGTTCGGTCACTAAACGCCTATAGATCCTCCCTTTGCGCTCTGATTTGTTGAAAGTTTCATAACAAGTTGCTGCTCCTCAGGATTCGCAAAGCGCCCAAGATCAAGGCTTGCGGATCCGTCTATTACTGTCAGGCCGCCGCAGTATAGACCTCATTGACCCGCTCCCAATTGATCACGTTGAAAAATGCGTTGATGTAATCCGGACGACGGTTCTGGTACTTCAGATAGTAGGCGTGCTCCCATACATCGATGCCCAGAATCGGTGTCTTCCCCTGACTGATGGGGTTGTCCTGATTGGGGGTGGCCACGATGGTAAGCTTGCCCTGATCCAGCACCAACCAAGTCCACCCGCTGCCAAAGAGCAGGCCCGCGGCGCTGCTGAACGTTTCCTTGAATTTATCGAACCCACCGAATTGCTGACCGATTGCATCGGCGATGGGCCCTGCCAAGGCGACATCCTTTTTGAGCATCGGCCACCAGAAAGAATGGTTGACATGACCGCCGCCATGGTTGCGCACGGCCGTGCGAATGCTTTCGGGCACCGCATCCAGGTTTTTCAGCAGCGCCTCGGCACTTTTATTTTCCAACCCCGGCTGGTCCTTGATGGCCGCGTTGAGTTTATCCACGTAGGTCTGGTGATGCTTGGTGTGATGGATCTCCATGGTACGGGCATCGAAATACGGTTCAAGTGCATCATAGGCATAGGGAAGTTCGGGTAATGTATGGTTCATGATTGGCCTCCATCATGTGTGACGTCGGTTGACGATTCCCCGCGTGAATTACTTGATGATCAACGCTTGCCGGAGGACAAGGGGCGCGGGGACCATTTGGTTGACAAACAATGGGGGTGTCCATAACATAATTCAAATCGATAATTCTTATATCAATATAGTTTTTGTTGATAATATGCACAGACCACTACCAAAGACGCGAATCCACGCCCATGATCACGCATACCCAACTCGAATACCTCGTGGCGGTAGACCGTTACGGCAGCTTTTCAAAGGCCGCCGAGCACTGCTTCATCACCCAGCCCACCTTGAGCATGCAGATTCAGAAGCTGGAGGGGGAATTGGGGGTGGCGCTCTTTGATCGGAGCAAAAAGCCGGTTCAGACCACACCGATCGGTCGCCGGGTGATCCAGCAGGCCTATCGGGCCCTGCGGGAACTCGCCGGTGTTGCCGAAGTGGTGCGCGCGCCCGCGAGGGCGTGTCCGGCGAGCTGCGCCTGGGCATCATCCCCACGCTGGGGCCGTATCTGTTGCCGCGCTTTATTCCGGACCTGTTGGCCGATCACCCCAAGCTGCGCATCGCGGTGCGGGAGATCGTCACCGCCGACATGGTCGATGCCCTGCGCCGGGACGCCCTGGATGCCGGCATCGCCGCCACCCCCCTTTCGATCAAGGATATTAACGAAACGCCGCTTTTTTACGAACCCCTTCATGCTGGTGGCCGCCAATCATCGCCTTTCGCGTCACCCCGATATAGCGCGCGATGACATCGCTGCCGGGGAGATGCTTCTGCTGGACGGTGGTCACTGCCTTTCCGGCCAGTTGATCCAGGCCTGCACGGGCGGTGGAGAGGATTCGGATGCCGATCCGGCCCGGCTGCAGTTTATCGGCGGCAGCTGGAGGCGGTCATCCGCATGGTCGCCTCGGGCCATGGGGCGACTCTGATTCCCGAGCTAGCCACCCTGACCCTGCCGACCGATGTTCAGGCGTTGCTGCATCCCTTCAAAGAGCCGATTCCGGCCCGGCAGGTGAGCCTCATCACCCATGGCGAGGGAATCAAGACCCGTCTGTTGGCGCTTCTGCGCGACGCGATCCTGGCCGGCGTGCCCGGGCACCTGAAACAAAAGGATCCGGCCTGGACGGTAATGGATGTCCGGGCGGCGTAGGCCCCCGACAAAGACACCGACTTGACAGACGAACCCGAGTATGGCACTAAAAGGTAGTACCATTTATGTTGATATTATCGGATTTTCTGCTGAATAGTGGCTGTTTAAGCGTTTTTATTGCAAAAAAGGTAGTACCAAATAGATGGAAAATTTTCCCCAGTCTCCATTCATCCCCGTGCAGAGTGGCCGGGCCAGCGAAGATATTGCCCTGAACCTGGAGGCGGCCATCCTGGACGGCCGCCTCAAACCCGGTGAGCGCCTGCCCAGCGAGCGGGACATGCAGGTCCAGTTCGGCACCGGCCGGGGCGTGGTGCGCGAGGCGATCAAGATTCTCAAGCAGAAGGGGCTGCTCGAGGTGCGTAAAGGGGTCAAGGGCGGCGCCTATGTGCGCCAGCTGGAAATGGCCAACGTCTCCGAGTCCCTGGCGCTTTTTCTCAAACAGCACCCGGTGGAACCGGAGAAATTGATCGAGTTTCGGGAGAGCATGGACCGCTCCATTACCCTGCTGGCCATCGCCCGCGGCAGTCGCGATGAAAAAGCGGCCCTGCTTGCCGAGGTGCTGCGTTTCGAAGCCCTGATGCGCGGCGCAGACCCCGATCTGGTGGCGGCCGGGGAGTTGGACCGGACCTTGAATCTCATGCTGGTCCGCATGGCCCGCAGCCCGCTGTTCGAGTGGGTGATGGCGGCCCTGCAGATGGGATTCAGTTCCCACGACCATGCTTTGTACGAAAACCCGGCCTATCGGGAGCGGGTGGCGGCCAACTGGCGGGAAACCGTCCAGGCCATTGTCGTCTCCGAGCCCATGCGGGCCTTGTCGTGCATCGGCCAACATTATTCATTGCTGCGTGAATGCATCACGCAACAACACGAACCGGTTCTTCAGGCAGCGCTTGCCTTGAACAGCGCGTCGGGTGACCGGCCCGAAGGAAGATCATCATGAAACACTACGATTTTATTATCATCGGCGGCGGTTCGGCCGGATCCGTTCTGGCCAACCGGCTGAGCACCCATCCCCGGCACCGCGTACTGGTGCTGGAAGCCGGCCGACCGGACCATCGCCTCGATTTTCGCATCCACATGCCCGCGGCCCTGACTTACCCGCTCACCGGCCGTACCTATAACTGGTGGTACGAGTCCGATCCCGAACCCTTCATGCATAACCGCCGGATCTACCAGCCCCGGGGCAAGGTGCTGGGCGGATCCAGCTGCATTAACGGCATGATCTACATTCGCGGCAACGCCATGGATTACGAGAAATGGTCCCAAGAAGACGGCTTGGCCGACTGGTCCTACGCCCACTGCCTGCCCTATTTCAAACGCGTCGAGTGCCGCATGGTCGGCGCCGATGCCTACCCGGGCGCGACAGGCCCCCTTTATCTGACCACGCCCGGCTGCGACAATCCCCTGTTCGATGCATTTTTCATGGCTGTCCGCCAGGCGGGCTATCCGCTCACCCGGGATGTCAACGGTTTCCAGCAGGAGGGCTTCGGCCGGTTCGACCGCACCACCTATCGCGGCCGCCGCTGGAATGCGGCACGAGCCTATGTCCACCCGGTCAAGCAGCGTCGCAACCTGACGATCAAATGCCACACCCTGGTTTCCCGGATCCTGTTCGAGGGTAAACGCGCCGTCGGCGTGGCCTACAGAAAGGGCCGCAAGATGCACCACGCCTACGGTGGCGAAATTATCTGTTGCGGCGGGGCCATCAATTCGCCGCAATTGCTGCAGCTTTCCGGGGTGGGGGCGGCCGACCATCTTAATTCCCTTGGCATCGGTGTTGTCCAGGATCTTCCCGGGGTGGGCCGCAACCTGCAGGACCACCTCGAGCTGTACGTGCAGTATGCCTGCAAAAAGCCGGTCAGCATGTATCCGGCGCTCAAGTGGTACAACCAGCCGTGGATCGGTCTCAAATGGCTGTTCGGCCGCACCGGCGAGGCGGCCACCAACCATTTCGAGGCCGGCGGCTTCATCCGTGGCAACGACCGGGTGGCCTATCCCAACATCCAGTTCCACTTCCTGCCGGTGGCCATCCGCTACGACGGCTCGTCGCCCCATGGGGGACACGGCTACCAGGTGCACATCGGTCCCATGAATACCGACGTTCGCGGACGGGTGAAGATCACTTCCGCCGATCCGACCGTCTATCCCAGCATCCGGTTCAACTACCTCTCGACCGACCAGGAGCGCCGCGAATGGGTGGAGGCCATCGGCAAGGCCCGGGAAATCATGACCCAGCCGGCCTTCGACGAATTCCGCGGCGCGGAGCTGGCACCGGGTGAAGGGGCCCGGAGTGACGAGGACATCCTCGATTTCGTGGCCCGCGAGGGCGAATCGGCCTACCACCCAGCTGCACCTGCGCCATGGGCACCCATGCCATGGCCGTGACCGACCCACGGCTGCGGGTCCACGGAGTGGAGAATCTGCGCGTCGTGGATGCCTCGGTCATGCCCTATGTTACCAACGGCAACATTTACGCGCCGGTGATGATGATCGCCGAAAAGGCCGCCGACCTGATCCGCGGCAATACGCCGCTGGCGCCGGAGCCGCTGCCGTACTACCGCTATCAGCCGAAGGGGGAGGTGGCAGGCGTATGATCCGAGGTGAAATGGTTATCGATGGAAACTGGCGGCCGGCACGCTCGGGGCGGCAGCGCACGATCATCAATCCCTATGATGGATCGACCCTTGTTCAGGTGGCCGAGGGCGGTCGTGAGGATGCCCGGGACGCCATTGCCGCCGCC